>NZ_CP046054.1 GCF_004802635.2 Methylocystis heyeri | reverse complement strand
TCGAGTGCCACGGATTTATCACCTAGCTACGGTTTAATACTCGATCCACGGGTAAACACCGTGGGTAATAGGCCCGATTCTCGGTTCCTTCGCAAGAAATATTGGGTTAACGAAGCGTAAACGCGTGGCACGCTCGCGCAAGCGCCACACTTGGTTGACCGCGGTCAACTAGAGCCAATCGGAAACGCTTTCGAGACTTAGCAGGCTGCTGAAAGACCCGCGACCCGCTTCGGGGCATTTGTGATTCTCTGGCTTGGGCGCGGCGGGGGTTTTAATGCGCGGGTCGGATCGCGCGAGCGGGTCTCCTTTTTCCTATGTCGACATGGAGGCGCGGGTCCGGAAGGCCTATCCGCTTCGGGCGATGCGGGAGATCGTCAACGCCTCGCTCGCCGCGATGGATGCGCGTTTCGAAGCGCTCTACAAAACCGGGCGCTCGCCCCTAGATCCCGCCGGAGCGCCTGCTGCGGGCGACGCTGTTGCAGATGCTCTACACGCTGCGCTTGGAGCGGCAGCTCGTCGAGCGGTTGGAGTTCGATCTTCTGTTCCGCTGGTTTGTGTGAGCTGCTGCCGGTTTGGTGGACACCGAGATAAGGTGTTTTACGGAACCGGAGGTGGAGCATGGAACGGCGTCAGTTCAGCCGGGAGTTCAAGGTCGAAGCGGTCCGTTTGGTGCGCGAGCGCGGCGTAAGCGTTGCGCAGGCGGCGCGGGATCTGGAACTGCACGAGAACATGCTGCGGCGTTGGGTGAAGGAATTGGCGGCTGATCCGGCCGCCGCCTTTCCTGGTCAGGGGCAGATGAAGCCCGAGCAGCTTGAAATCGAGCGCCTGCGGCGCGAAGTCACCAAGCTGCGGGCGGAGCGCGACATCCTAAAAAAGGCCGCGGCCTTCTTTGCGAGGGAAGCGAAATGAGGTTCGCTTTTATCGCAAAGCACCGTTCGATCTGGCCGGTGGCGTGGCTCTGCAAAGCGCTGGATGTCTCCCGGTCGGGTTTTCACGCCTGGCTCAAGCGCGGACCGAGCGCTCGCGACAAGCTTGATGAGGAGATGACGGCCTCCATCCGGGCGAGCTTTGTCGCCAGCGCCAGAACCTATGGCGCACGCCGGGTCTGGCGGGATGTTCTGGCTGACGGCTTTTGCTGCGGACTGCATAAGATCGAGCGCTTGATGCAGGAAAACGCCTTGCGGGCGCGGCCTCGCCGGCGTGGCTTGCCCAAAGACGGCGGTCAGCGGCTCGCCGACGCCGTGGCGCCGAATGTTCTGGACCGCCAGTTCGTCGCCGAGCGGCCGAACCAGAGGTGGATCGCCGACTTCACCTACATCTGGACGGCAGAGGGCTGGCTGTATGTCGCCGCTGTCATCGACTTGTTCTCGCGGCGTGTTGTCGGCTGGTCCATGAAGGCCGAGATGACCGCGCAATTGGTGGCGGACGCCCTGATCATGGCGATCTGGCGACGCGGCAGGCCAGACGCCTTGCTGCACCACTCCGACCAGGGCAGCCAATACACCAGCGACCACTTCCAGCGCCTGATGGCCGACAACGGCGTCACCTGTTCGATGAGCCGATCCGGCAACGTCTGGGACAATGCGGCGATGGAGTCGTTCTTCTCGTCGATGAAAACCGAGCGCGTCGCCAGGAAAATCTACCGGACGCGCGACGAGGCCAGGGCAGATGTGTTTGATTATATCGAGCGCTTCTACAACACCGTCCGCCGTCACTCGACCATCGGCTATCTCAGCCCGGTTGAGTTCGAGCGGAAGGTCGCATTAGCTTAACCAGCTGTCCACCAAACCGGCAGCAGCTCAGTGGGACTATCGCTTGACGAGGAGGTTTTCGACGCCTCGTCCTCCTCCAAGAACCGCGAGCTTCTGCTGAACGCGGACATCGCACAGGAATTCCTGCCGCCGCTGCTGGCGCTGCCGCAGGTGAAGAAGCTGCTCTCCGCCGAGCATTTTTCCGTTGATGGAACGATGCTGAGGCCTTCGCGTCGATGAAGAGCTTTCGCCCGAAGGACGGCTCGGGCGAGCCGCCGGCTCCGGGGCGCAATGGCGATCGCGATTGCAAGACGGAAAAGCGTTCGAACGAAACCCACGCCTCGACCACCGACAAGGATGCGCGGCTGTATCGCAAAGGCAAAGGGCAGGAGAGCAAGCTCGCTTATCTGGCAACCGCGACGCGCGCGAGCGGAACCGCGGAGCGCGAGGCGGTGACGGAATTGACCGCAGACCTGCCCGAAGGCGTGACGCTGGGGGCCGACAAGGGCTACGATGTCGAAGACTTTGTCGAGGATTTGCAGGCCCGCAAGATCGAGCCGCATGTGGCGATCAACGGAACGGTGAGCAAGACCGGCAAGACCCGCAAGACGGCGGTTCCGCCGGAAGTATCGGCTGTTGAGCGGATTTGGGGCTAGGATGGGCGCTCAAGTACCCGGCGGAGGAGCGAACCGCCACACCGGAATCCCCATCTTGCGAGCTTTGTCGGCGAGGTTCTCGACGATCCCGAAGCCCGGAAAGACTATCAGGCCGATCGGAAGGACTTCCAGCATCGCGTCGTTGCGCTTGAACGGCGCCGCGTTCTTGTGCCGGGTCCAATCCGGCTTGAAAGCGACTTGCGCGACTTTGCGGTTGTCCGCCCAACAAGCCGCGATGCGCTCCGCGCCCTTCGGTCCGGCTCCATGGAGAAGGACCATGTCCGGGTGCTTCACGCGAACCTTGTCGAGCGCTTCCCAGATACGTTGGTGATCGTTGCAGTCGGGACCGCCCGCGAAAGCTATTCGGGAACCGGCGGGGAGGAGCACCTGTGTCTCGGCCAGCTTCTTGGCGTTGAGAAAATCCCGGCTGTCGATCATTGCCGAGGTCAAAGCGCGGTGATTGACCTTCGACCCTGAATGAGGTCGCCAGGACGAACCGGTCTCGGTGGCGTAGAGTTCGGCCAGATGGTCGCGGAAGAATTCGAAGGCGTTGCGGCGCTCGGTCAACGTCAGCCCTTGGGCGATCAATCGCTCCAACTCGACCGAACGAATCTCCGAGCCGTCTTGCTCAGCATGGGAACGACGCTGCGCGGTTTCATTGTCGTCGAGATCGCGGCCAATACGATCCGCCTTGCGGTGGAGGTTCACGAAGGACCAGAGTAGGTCGGGAAGATCGGCCTCAAGCCGGGTATCGACGAAAAGCCCCGACAAGGCTTCGAGGACAGATTCGAGCGCCATAGACGCGGCATCGGAGGAGGGTAGGGGGCGAGGATCGGGCTCATCCTCGAAGGGTCGATAGCCGTGAAGAGCAAGCTCATCGAGAAGATGCGGGGAGGGCGACCTTGCGTCATGATCGGAATGAGGTTCGTCAAAGGGCGGGGTGGAGATTTCGCTAATCACGGCGTTGACTCTTTCGCTTGCGGCCGCGCCCATCGCGGCCTGACAGCGATCTCGAGCCGCAGGCGGAACGCACCGCACCCGAAGGGCCGAAGCAGAGCGGAGGATGCTTCCTGCCGGCTTGTTTGCTCCGCGAGGAATGCCAGTCGCGAAGCGGCCGGGCAGGGGAAAGAAGTCGGCAGGGGGCGTTGCGGAAAGCGAGCCGCTTGTGGCGTTATCGCTGCTCTATCAGGCCCGCGCGCGGCCCTTTTGCGAAAAGGCGCCGCCCAATGGACGAACGCGCCGGCGCCCAGTGGGGGATCTCGTCGGTCAACTTCGCAAGAGCGTCCGAGGCCCACCGAACTCAGAACGAGAAATTGAGCGAGCCGTCGTTAAGCGCCGGCTCCATTCAGCCCGCCGTCATAGAGCCAGAGCGCGAGCCAAGTCCTCATGCTCGAAGGCGCTGGCCATGCGGCCTATCTCAGCCGACCTGGCGCCGACGGCGGCGGCGACATCTCGCCATTTCGAGACCGCTGTGCCGACCTCGCGAATGAGGTTGCGCGCTGCAGCGAGCGTCAGCCCGAAATACTCCGCGGCGCTCTCGACGAGAGCAATCGAGCAAGTGCCTTCGTCCAGATTGATGTTGGTCGACAGAATACGCGCCTTCACATCCGTGGGCGTGGGATTGAGATCATAGGCTGGCGACAAGGACCAGCCGTTTCGGCCCAGCCAGAGGAAGCCATGGTTTCGCAAGTGATCGTCGACATTGGAAATCAGCACGTTGAAGACCATGCGGCGATAGAGCGCCTCTGCATCCACTTTCGCTCTCGCCCCGTGGCGCACGAGAGCGTCGACGAGTTCCGGGTAGCTCCCGCGTTCGCCGTCGATCGAGCCGGTCATCGACATGGCCGACAGAAACGGAATACGTGTGCGATCCAGCCGATCGAACCGACGCGACAGAAGCACCGCCTTGCCCGCAATATTCACGAGCCGATGATGAGGCGTCGCGATGCCGGCGCGTTCCGCCAGCCGCAATGCAATCTCTTCCCATGTCTCCATACTATAGTCGTCGGTCTCCTTGGGGAACTTTGCGATGGCGAGATGGCCATGATGGTCGATCACCGAGGCCTTGGGCCGCGCTCCGCCGAGCGACGATCCCGGCGCGAAGATGACCTGGAGATCGTCATCTGTGTCTTCGTCTCGCAAAATGCGTTCGGTGATCTGGAGAAGTTTCCCCAGTTCGATCAATGCGGGGACGCCGGACCGAGACGGCGCCTGGAACGCCGGATTGTCCGCCCAGCGGAAGCGTAGAGCGCCGAGCCGCATCTCGTCCGAGACGCCAAGCAGGTAATCGATTTCCGAGAGCGTGCGCACTGCGCGCCCGTCTCGCTCAGCTTGACGCCGCTCGGAGCGCTGCATGAGGCGCCTGCCCCAGGTGTCCGGGGCTGAATCGCCGATGGATCCGAAGATGGCTTGGCCCCGCGGCGGAGGGAATATGCCCCGCGTCAGCGTCAGTGCAGGTTCGAGCGAAAAGCGGGCGTTGTCGGCAAGCCATTTGGGGTCGTATTCGAACGTAATCGTTTCGGCCCGCCGCGCCGTGTGGCGGCGCAGAAGACCAATTGGGTGCGTCACGCCGGAGAGATCAATGTGGATCTCGACGTCAGCCATCGGACTTTGCCATCCGCGGCTGACGGATCCGCTTGGGAAGCGCCGCCGATGCAAGGGCCTGTCCCAAACTGTCGCGGCTCAGGTCGGCGGCATTGGCGAGTTCATCCAGAAGCCCCAGGGATTGCAGCACGGCCGCATAAATGCCGATTCCGACCCCTGGGTCTCCGGCCTCAATGCGTTGGAGCGTCGAGCGGGAGGTAAACGCCCGCTCAGCGATAACGCTCATGGGCAGGCGCCGCCGCTTGCGCGCATCCTGGATATCGCCTCCGAACTTTCGCAAGGCGCGTCGAACGGCGACCGACGGGTTGTGGGGAGTTGGCATTGTTGTTCGTTTCGCAAGTCTGTAACTGGTTTTTTGTAGCGCCAAGCTTACATATTGTCACCGACTGTCTTTACTCGAGATACTGGGGAATTGCTGTTCGGGACTCCCAAAGACTGCCGGGGGCCATATGCGATCAGACCAATCGCTCGGGACTCCGCCGACACGGCGGGCAGTCCGCGTTGAAATCGGCGCAGCCACGCCGTTCGGTCCTTCCAACGGAGCGTTGCATGCCGACCGCCGTCGTGATTGTTTCAAGCGGCGCCGCAGCGAGGCAGACCGGACGGATACTCTGAACGCCGAAACCGACGAAAAGCTCGCGACTGCTTGGCTAGCCACTGACAAGATTTTGAGCGAAAGAAGCTCTCGATCCTTTGCCAATGAGACCCAAGGTCGTCGATCTTCCCAAACCGCCTGCGTATCTCCGGCGCCGTCGGCGTATTGCCGCGAGGATGCTACACACACCCATCCAAGCAGCCCACATTGGCGAAGTTATCCCCTTACATGAATGGTGGCAGACGCAATCGTTGCGTGTGCAACAAATAGCTGTGTCATCGCAGATGATTCCCCAAGAGCCGAAGGCTCGTCCGGGAAACTGTCACCAGAACAACAATCCTTTCGGCTGCCCAGGCATATCGGACAGCCGTTCACCTTGAGAGGTCTCATGCGCGCACCCCCGCGTCCATTCAAAATTGAATTCAAGAACCGCGGGGCCAAATCGTCCCCGCGTCGCGGGACAGCGATGGAGGATCACAGCGAGAAAACCGTCAAGCCGTCGTTCCTGGATACGAGCGATTTCCTCGCCGCTCGGAGCAACCGTGATGAAGGCCACGACGCCGTAATGGAGGCCGCCAATGCGGTTTTCGCACGCAACGCCCCTGCTTCGCCCCCGCCCGAGACGCCTCAGCCTTCAAGCGTCCCCGTGGGACGCGTGTTGCCAAGCCTTACCGACGACTGCGACCCTGTGGCGATTCGCTTGGCCGACGCCGAAAAAAACTCGCGCCGCAAGCGCGTGGCCGAGGAAACCGTTCCTTCGCTTCGCCTCAAGAAGAAGAAGGCTCCGCCGGCGGCCGCCGCGGCGCAAGCGCCCGACGAACGAGCGGCGGAGGAACACACGCGAGAAACGCCGAACGTCGCTGTGCGGGATGGCGAGCGCAGATCAATCCATAAGCGCCGCCTCCTCGACGCGGAGCTCAAGGCCGGCGAAAAGTGGAAACGGCGCCTATGCACGGCAGCGCGGTAGGGAGCATCGAAATCCTTTGGCGTTGCCCCAACAGCCGATGCTATCTCGATTGAGCGCTCGATTCGTCGACGAGCGGCGATTTAGGAAGCGCGTCGAGGTCGATCATTGGAGACGAGCCTTTATGCCCCGGTGAAGCGCTTCCTCGAAAGCTTGGGCTTCGAGGTCAAGGGCGAGGTCTGCGGCTGCGATATCGTGGCGGTCGATCGCGGCGCGCCGATCGCGCTGGTGATCTGCGAATTGAAACTGAGCTTTACGCTCGATTTGGTACTTCAGGCCGTGGACCGTTCGACCGCTTGCGACGAGGTATGGCTCGCCGTTCGCGCCTCACTGCGCGGTCGGGGTCGCGAATCCGACCCACGGGTCAAACGGCTTTGCCGTCTGCTCGGCTTCGGATTGCTCTGCGTATTCGAATCCGGCAGGGTGGAAATATTCGTAGAGCCGGCGCCATGGCGGCCCCGATACAATACGAAACGCCGCTCCAGGATTCTCGACGAGCATCGGCGGCGCAAGGGGGATCCCACGATCGGCGGGGCTACGCGCCGACCGATCATGACCGCCTATCGTCAGCAGGCGTTGGCATGTGCGGCGGCCTTGGCGCGGGGGCCCGCGCGGCCTCGCGATTTGAAAGGCGCCATTCCGGACGCGACGAAAATTTTGCTCCACAACGTCTATGGTTGGTTCGTCAGGGTCGAGCGCGGCGTCTATTCGCTCTCCGATGCAGGAAAGGCCGCGCTTGTTTTATGGAAAGAGAATCTGCCCGAGCCCCCCGCCGATCTTCCCGGTGAGCCTCAAAAAATTGCTGTTTCGGCTTGAGAACGCCGAGATTGGCCGAAGACGATCCTGATCAAGTCGGGCGATCCGATTGGGCACGTAAGGGCGGGTTCAAACGACGAGATGATTTTGGTCATCATCGAAACTGTGGACCGAAAATCGAATCGATTGTGTCGACCGGTCAGACGAACCCAGCGGGTTTTTGGCGCCATTAGGCGTCACCGAAATCGGCTTCGCGATTTCAAGGTCGGCGCCTATCCTCAGTAAATCTCCGCAATGGTATCGACTAATACCCGGTTTCTGAGTATCGCTGCTTCTCACCACCTTTAAGGAACTCGTCCATGACGACATCCGATGCAGAAGCTTCGCAGTGGATCGAGTTGGCCGCGGAAATCGTGGCGGCCTTCGTCGCCAACAACTCTCTGCCGATCGCGGAACTGCCCAGCCTGATTGACGCCACGCACGCCGCATTGGAGAGGCTCTCGAGCGGGTCATTGGATATGGCCTCGCAGGTGGAGAAAAAAGAGCCGGCGGTGTCCATTCGCAAATCGCTCACGCCCGATTTCCTCGTTTGTCTGGACGACGGCAAGAAATTCAAGTCGCTGCGGCGGCACTTGGCGACCCTCGGCATGACGCCGGATCAATACCGCGCGAAGTGGGGCCTCCCATCGGATTATCCGATGGTCGCCCCCAACTACGCCGCGGCGCGATCGCAATTGGCGAAGCAATCGGGGCTTGGTCAAATTCGCAAGAACGCCGCGCCAGCCAAGAAGACGAGCGGCGCTACGCCGAGCAAGCCAGGACGACCGGCGAAGGCGAGCGCCTAATTGTCGTTTCCGCCAGTATCCGGAAACCCAATCGTTGCAAGGAGAGTTCATTTGGCCAAGGCAAAAGTCAGCAAGTCGAAAACGGTCAAGCGCGAAGCGGCCCGCATTCGCCCAGTCAAGGAAACCTTCACCAAGGCGGCGCTCATCAACCTGATCGCCGAACAGAACGACATCCCCCGCAAGACCGCCGTCGGGGTCTTCGCTACGCTGGAAAGCGTGTTGCTGGGATCGGTGCATCCTCGTGGTGTAGGCGAATTCACTTTGCCCGGCTTGTTGAAAGTGACTCTTCGCAAAGTGCCGGCCCGTAAGGCGGGAACCTTGGTCCGTAATCCGGCCACCGGTGAGATGGTTAAGGGCGCCGCCAAACCGGCAAGCATGCGCGTAAAAATCCGTGCCTTATCGAAATTGAAGACGGCGGCCTCCGGCTGAGTCGTCGTTACGATCCTTACTCGGAGCCCGGGCATCGTTTCACCCGAGCGCCCTGTGTTACGTAAGAGACTGGCCACTCCGCGGTCGTCGGGACGGTTCGCAATTTGACGGTGCGCTGCACAGCACCGTTCCGGATTCAACTGCCAAATCCAATCTTACCTCGGCAAATCAAATGCTATCTGCGCATTCGAGTTAAGACCACGCCGACGCTAGCCCAATCACGAAATCCCAAACCGGACGGTGTCCGTTCGGCTTGTGTACAGAAATTCCGAAAGCGGGACGGCGTGATGGCCACGGCTTGCAAAATTTGGTAAAAGGTCTTGCTTTTGCTGTCGCGAGTTCGTTTCGGCCTCGAGGCGAGGGCTTTGACCGGCGCTTGGGAGCAGGTCGGTGTTGCATTCAGCTTTGCGGACGCCTATCTATCACCAATCGATTTTCGGCCTGACGACTTGGACTTGCTTTGGAGACGAAGCCGCTGACGACCTCTCGCAAACATCGATCGACTCGGCCCCACGCAGGCGGGCCAGCTTCTAAACAATGTTTGGAGAGATGAAATGGCTACCGGCACCGTGAAGTGGTTCAATGGTCAAAAGGGCTTCGGCTTCATCCAGCCCGACGATGGCAGCGGCGCAGACGTTTTCGTCCACATCAGCGCGGTCGAGCGCGCCGGCCTGCGTGATCTACGCGAAGGCCAGAAGGTGAGCTACGAAATCGTCCAGGATCGCCGCACCGGCAAGTCCTCCGCCGACCAGCTCAAGGAAATCTGACGCGCTCCGACCACTGTCGCTTTCAATTGCGACCGGATTGTAGACGAAAGGGTCGCCACTTACGGCGGCCCTTTTCGTGTTTGAAGCAAGCAGCGCTCGTATCTGAGCCGTTGCGCGTGACTTCAGAAGGAGGCTGCACTCAGCACCGCGCTCTCGCCTGCGGGTGGGCCAGGCTGTGGACTGAAGGTATTTATGGTTCGCTCGGCGGCAGAGGGAATTCTCGCGGCGGTGCCCCCCAAATTACGGCGTTCGGCGGCTCGACAGCGGCGCTGCGTATTGCCGGAGCATGGGGCGCGCCAAGATAGATGAAGGCGACGATCCGGCTCTGCGCGGGCAAGCCGAGCGCTCGCGCAACATCGTCGCTATAGGCGGGCGCGCCCGTGCGCCAGATTGTGCCAAGCCCAAGGGCATGAGCCGCGAGAAGAATATTCTGGGCCGCAGCGCCGCCTGCCAGGATTTGCTCGATTTCGGGCACGCCAGAATGCGGAACAGGGACGACGGCCACGACCAGCAAGGCTGGCGCCCGCAAGGGTTTGCGCCGTTCGCGGTCGAGGGTTTCCTGCGGCGTATCCGGCTTGCTCGCACGCAGAGCCTCGGCGAACACGTCGCCGAGCAACTCGCGCGCTGCGCCGCGCACGATGAGAAACCGCCAAGGCCGCAGCCGGCCATGGTCCGGAGCCCGGGCGCCCGCGCGCAGAAGAATCTCCCATTGCGCATCGGTCGGTCCTGGATCCGTCAAAGCCGACACGCTGCTCCGCGTATCGATGGCTTCGAAAACATTCATCGCATCCTCCGTTCTTCCGACTGGTTTTTCTGAGCGCCAGCAGTAAAGCCGTCATCAAGAATGATACTCTGCCACGCGGAGTATCGCGGCGGAAACCCTAGCCTCTAAGTCGGCGCCAGCATGGGACTCCAAAGGTCGAACTCCCCTCGGCGCGTGTCGAACGAATGGATAGGCGCATGCACGATCGGTGAACACATGACGCCGACGCATGCACACTCATGACCGTGTTGGGCCTTGGTCGTATGCAAACTGAGCGTGGCTCACGCCGCTGAATAACATCAACGAATTTTCGAGGACCACGGCACAGCGACGGGCACGGGCCGCCAGACGCGATCATTTCGGTATGTCGCCTGCCTTCAGCTGCAGCCGTAATCTTGCGGTGCGGCGGATTGGCAAGACGCTCCCAGCACTGCGCCGATCGACGCCACCGGTCACATCAGCGCGTCATCTACCTCGCCGAGACGCGCGATGATCACGGCGTCGTCGAACTCCCCAAGCCCGGGGTCGCCAGTCCGAAAGAACGCGACTGCCCCGCAGTTATCCGCATTGCCAGCGAGACCTGCCGCGACAGAACGAGCCTTGAAGGCGTCACGACATTCCCGAGGCTCGCCCGCGACCATCTCCCCATCGACATACCGGAATGGAAAAGCCACGAAATAGGTTACTTTCCACAGGCTCTGTTGCAAACCTGCAGCGAGGTTGAGGAGCGTGACGATCGCTGCTGGCGCAGGGGTCACGCCGTCTTGAGCGCCATCCGCTCGCAGACGAATTGCATGGTCTCGGCGAGAACGCAAAGGCCGATCCCAAAAGCGCGCTCGACAATGCGGGCCTCACCCCGAATGTCGCTGGTGAGGTTGAAGATCGCCGCCTGCCCTTTGCGCAGCGCACGCATCACCTCAAAGCCCTTGATCGTCGCATAGGCCGTCTTCAGCGTCTTGAAGCCCCGCACCGGCCGGATCAGCTGCTTCAGCTTGCCGTGATCGGCCTCGACCACATTGTTCAAATACTTGACCTGGCGATGCTCCGTTTCCTGTGCGCATTTGCCTTCCTGCTTCAGCTCGGCAATCGCCGCGGCGTAGGTCGGCGCCTTATCGGTGTTGATGACTAGGGGCTTCTCCCAAGCCTTGAGCCCGGTCAGCGACTTGGCCAGGAAGCGCTTGGCGGCGCGGGTGTTCCGCGTCAGTGAAAGGTAGAAGTCGATGGTGTCGCCGTGCTTGTCGACGGCCCGGTAAAGGTAAGCCCATTCGCCGCCGACTTTCACGTAGGTTTCATCAACTCGCCAGCTCGTCGACCGTGGATGGCGCCACTGCCAGCGTAGCCGCTTCTCGATCTCAGGGGCGTATTTCTGAACCCAGCGGTAGATGGTCGAGTGGTCGACCGAGACTCCGCGCTCGCCCATCATCTGTTCGAGATCGCGGTAGCTGACGCCGTAGCGGCAATACCAGCGCACCGCCCAGAGCACGATCTCACCTTCAAAATGGCGTCCCTTGAAGTCCGACATGGCTTGGCTCCCCCCGCGTTCGGACCCATCAAACCGCGGAAGCCCACGATTTTGCAACAGAGCCGGGGCCGGTGCTTCAGGCCTTCGGCCATTGTTGCGCGCCGTGGAGCACGCGGATCAGTTCGACATGCGTCTTGGCGACGCGATAGACGACGACGAACGGGGTGCGGGGCAGGACCAGCTCGCGCGTGCCCTTGAGGCGTCCCGGCCGCCCGGAATTGGGAAACGCCTTCAGGCGCTCGACCTGGGACTCGATCTCGTCCCACATGGCGAGCGCGGCGTCGGGCTTGTCTTTAGCGATGTGTTCGGCGATGCGGTCGAGGTCGTCGGCGTAGCTGTCGCGCCGCAGCAGGCGCACGGGCTAGCCGCCGGTCGCGGCGGCGCGGCGCGCCAGTTCCGCGCGCTTGGCGGCCGACCGCTGCGCCCAGGCGTCCTCGTCGATGACGCCGATTTCGCCGGCGTCGATCCGGTCGAGCGTCTTCTGCACCTCAGCCCGGAACCAGCGGTCGTGCTCTGCGGCTTCGCGCTGCTGACGCAGCCGCGCGGCCTGATCGGGGCGGCGGCGGGCGCCGGGGTCGGGTTCATGGGCCTGGGCGTCGACCTCGAAGCGGGCGAGGCCGAGCTCGTCGCGGACGAAGGCCGCCGCGGTGGCGAGGTTGCGCCACAGGCGGGGCTTGCGGGCGCGCTGGGCGGCGACGGCGCGCTCGAGGACGCCATAGCGCACGAGCACCGCCCATCCGCCCTTCTGGCCGAGCACGGTGGCGCCGCGAATGGCGTGCGCCTCGACGAGGCTTTGGACGGCTTTGCCGTCGATGATTTCGGGGAGCGCGGGTTGGTGCGCCATTTTCGAGCCACGGATTTTGAAAGTGGAGGCGTGGATTATTCAATAATCCTGCGGGGAAGTCCAGCAAATTCCGCGTCCCGCGTTCCATAACGCCCGTTCGGCGAATCGGCCTTTGCGCATGAGTGGGACAGAAAAGTGACATAAGGGGTTCGTCCCGGCAAAGGTACGTAACGCGACATAGGTTTTTCAGGAACGCATTGCAGCATATAGGGAAATCCGATTTTTCTTCCCCCCAAAACAGGCCTGATTTGAGAGGCTCAATTTAGGGGGAGGATTCCGTGGCTGTCCATCAGCTTGGCGTCGGAGAAATCGTATTCGCCAAGCAGGTTGATGTGAGCCCAGGACATGGGGGAGTGATTTTTGATGGCGAGTAGCAGAACTTTTCGCTGTGCGGGGTCCGATGATCGTAGGCGCATCTCGAGATAGAGGTAGTTCCAGCAGATGATGGCATTTTTGATGAGCCGGTTGCACGCCTCGGCGACTTGCTGGTCGTCTTGGTGGGCGTAAGCGAACTCCCGAGGGTTGCCGACGGCGACGGCGCGCGTGAAACGATTGGCCAGCTCCACCTGGTTCAGTTGCGCCTCGATGGCCATGCGCAGGGCGACGTCGTCGATATATCGCAGGATGAAGAGGGTCTTGATGATCCGGCCGAAGGCTTTCAGCGCGGTGTAGAGAGTGTTTTGCTTGGAATAGGAATTCAGTCTCCGGAAAATGTCGGAGGCGGTCGCCTGCTTCAATTTGATGGTGACGACCAACCTCAGAATATCCTCCCAGTGGTCGTGGACGACCGCTTCGTCGATGTATTTCTGCGGTTGGACCGCCCAGGTCTTGCGATCCTGTTGGGACATCGAGCGAAAGGCGTACAGGGTCTGGCGCTTCAGCGACTTGATCCTCGGCGCATAGGCGATTTCGAGGAAATGGGTCACGCCGAAAACCGCCTCGGAGTAGCCGTGGGTGTCGGTCGAATGGATGTCGGATTTGACGACGTCGTTGTGCATCAGCCCGTCGACGACGTAGGCGCTTTCGCGTTCGGCGGCGCTGAAGACCGTGGAATACCAGAGAAAGCTGCGGCTATCGACGAAGGTGTAGGCGCTGACGCCCTGACCCTTGCCGAAATATTTGTATGATCGGTTGGCGTCCAGCGAGTCCGACGTCACCTCGAATTTCTGGCCGTCGCTGGCCGTGTGGGTCTGGCCGCTCCGCCGGCGATAGACCTCCGGGAGATCCAAGCCGTCCATGACGGCCACGATCCGGTCGTTGGCGGCCACGATGTTCTCGTGGGAGAAGTGCCAGTCGGCCGCATGCTCCAAGGCGTCCTCTTTGATGTCTCCGGAGATCCTGCCCATTTTGCGCAGGCCGATTCCGCAGCCCATACCGATGACGCCTGCAAAGAGCACCGCGCGCTGAACCGGCCGTGCGTATTGGCGCCGAAGGTGGGTCAGACTCTCGGAAAAGCCCGTCGCGCCGTCGATCGTTCCGAGGATTTCGGTGAGCGGCACGAAGCGACGCTGGGGGAAGTAGCGCGACAAGGTCTCGGAATCGACGTCGTCCTGCTTGGGCGTTTTGAGCGAGAGATGGCCGGACGGCATGCGTTTGACGTGGGCGTTGACGCCTGCCTCGATATTGCCGTTCGTCTTGGCGAATTGGTCCGCCAAGGCGGCCTCCAACGTCTTGAGAACCTCCGTGGGGCTGGAAAACGCGGTCATGCCGGCTTGGGTCAACAGGTCGTCCCGCTCTCGCCGCCAGCGATCAACGCCGATCATGTAGCCGTCCAACGGACGGAATTTGATGGAGTGCGACAGGTTGATGCTGCCCGATTTGATCGCCTGCGCGACGTGCTGGAACAGCAAAACCTTGTACAACGACGGTCTGAACGCGTCCCCGTCGCCGACGGCCGCCCGTTCCGCCGGGTCGAGAAACATGACCGGCGCCGTCTTGGTGATGACGCCGCCGCACTTTTGAAAATGGCCGAGCGCGGCGAACAGCGGATTGACGTGGGTCTCCGCCTGGAACGACAGCGTTTTTAAGACGCCTGCCGCTCGATTTTGCAGGCGGCGCGACTTGCCCTCCAGGAATTTGTAGAGGGAGCAGCAGTCGAACCTGCCGACCAGGCCCGCCTCTCTCCCATCATGTGGCGACATATCAATTTCCTGGGGCGCTATGACTTCTCGCTGCCCGACGACGTCGCCAACGGCAGCCTCAGACAATTGCGAAATCCTACTTCCGAATACGATTTTTGAAAAGACTTATGCCTATTTTTCGTCCCGATCATGCGCACAGGCCTTCACTCACGAGCCCATTCCACCGCTCGCGTGATATCGACCAGTGATCGCGCCCTCGAAACTCGTTTTTGAACCCCGGCAATCACGTCGGGATGCATTGATGAAAGACTCACTATTTCACTGACGAGGCTTTTGGCGTTGTCTAGAGATAGTTTTTTAGAATTGCCCAGCCGCAATCGAACCAGCACGGGGATCGATAAAGTCAGCCATCCAAGCACATAGACCAGCACATATGAATACAAAGGGCTTCCGAGAGCTCGAGGGCCTACGAGACCAACAAAGGATGCTCCCTCAACATTGGACAATGTCGAGGACGGGTCGAGCATTTGGGCGCCGCGTAAGCGGCCTGTCACCAGCCACTCCAGCGGAAAGATATAAATAGCCGGCTTTATCTCAGTGGCAGCTACAAGGCGCGAGCGCCCCCACAATTCACTTCGCAGGATTAGAAGCGCGGTTTTACTGGCAGCCACACCTATCCTCCATTACGGATCCCAACCCGGCGACACCTCCACTGAGCCCTAAGCCCTGGGCCCAGCCCGGCGCGCCAAGTATTGTTCGCGTGAGCGGATCAATTTTGTGTAACCATTGATGCCATTCGTTGCTCGGCATAGGATTTAAATTCCAGGGTTGGTTCTTAATCCAGTCGGGCACCAACTTTCCGATTCGACTATTCTGTTCAATAAGCCAATGATGAACGGCCTGTCCCTTCTCCAAATCCCATACACGTTTGCCAAGCCACTTCCGTGTGGCATTCCAAGTATTGGAGCCTTCCTTCCATTTAAAGGCCCCATTAGCGAACCCTCCGGTGAGCGCCCCTACCGCGCCGGAAATGCCAACTTCCCTCCAGCTAACGCATCTAAAGTTTCCGTTGTTTTCCAACAGCTGGATGCCGAGGTCGAGCGCTGCCCCAAACCCCGCGCCTATGAGCCCGAACTCGCCTTCCGGATCCACATACGCCAGCGGATTCCCGCCGACATACCCATATGCGCTCGGCCCGTCGCTGAGCAGCGTTTGCAGCCCCAGCGGATCCGGCTGCAGATACCTCCCGAGGCTGGCGTCATAGTGCCGATGCCAGTTGTAGGCGAGGCCGGTTTCGAGCTGGAACCACTGCCCCGGAAAGCGGATGTCCATCACCGCGGGGCTGGACCAGATATAGCTCACCGCGCCGAAGGGATTGTAGATCGCGTTCCAGACCCAGGCGCCCGCGGTCGAGATCATCAGCACCGGGCGGCCGAGATGGTCGGTGTGGACCATGTAAACCTGCGGGGTCGAGGTGTTGACCTGATCCACCACCGCCACCGGCAGGTCGTTCAGCCAGATATATTCGCGATGTGTGACGCCGGCGCTGTCCAGCTCGGCGATGATGTGGTTGTGGGTGTCGTGGACGTAGAGCGTCGTCGTCGTGGTCGCGCCGCTGGTGACGGTTCGCGAGACCAGCCGGTTCAGCGCGTCATAGCCATAGCTGCCGCCATTGCTCGGCGCCCCGGCCCGAGAGGCTTTGGCCAGCCGCCCCTCGACGTCGTAGCTGTAGTTCATCGCGATATTGGAGCCCGCCGCGCTGCTGTCGCTGGCCACATCGCCGGCGGCGTCATAGCCGAGGCTGCGCGTGCTGCTCCCTGTGGCCACCGACTGCAGCCGGTTGGAGCCGAGCGGATAGAGATAGCTCGACAGGACGCCGTTGCCGGTCTCGGTGAGGCGGTTGCCGACGCCGTCGTAGGTCCAGGAATATTGGCCGTAATAGCCGCTCGCCGAAGCCAGCCGCCGCGTCGGCGTATAGGTGAAGCTCTGCGACTGCGCGCCATAGGTGAAGGGCGGACTCGTGCCGGGATTGTTGTTGTCGACGATCGAATCCACCATGTCGCCGGTCCAGGACAGGTTGAGATCGACGCTGCCGCTGGGGCTCGCCGACCATCCGGTCTGCACCCGCTTCACGCGATAGCTGCTGTCGAGCGTGAAATTGGTGGTCTGGCCGTTGTTGAAGCTCATCGAGGCCAGCGGCCCATAGGGGTTCCACTGCGCCAGCCACAGGATGGCCTGATCCTGCGCGGCGGAGTTCTGCCTTGTCGTGATCGAGCTGATCCTGCCGATGGCGTCGCGTCCAAAGTTGACGGTCCGCCCGGAGGGATAAGTCATGGAGACGATATTGCCCGCGGCGTCGTAGCTGTAATAGACGGCCACTGAGGGAGCGGGACTGGTGGTGCGATAATCGACCGTCACCCTGCCTTGGGCGTCATAGACCAGCCAGTCATTGCCGGTTTCGCTGTAGAGGCCGACCAGCCGGCCCGCGCCCTTGTTGCCGTCGCCGGTGTAATCCCAGGCGAAGCCCTGCCCATATTGCGAGGCCGGATAGCCGTTGTAGCTCTTGTAGCTGATACGGCCCGCGGCGTCGTAGGAATAATTGGTCACGATCCCGCGCGGATCGGTCCTCTGCGTTACACGGCCGCCCGCGTCGCGCACATAGGTCGTGGCGCCGCGGTCGGGCGAGACCTCCTGGATCACCTCGCCGAAGCCGTTGCGGACATAGCTGGTCACATTGGCGCGCGGATCCTGATAGCCGGTGATGTTGTCCTGGCCGTCGCGCGCGAGATTGACCGTCGCGCCGCTCTCGTCGACCTCCTTGTTCAGGCGGTTGAGCGCGTCGAACCCATAGGAGAACACATTCGAGCGCGGGTCCGCGACCGAGACGAGGTTGTCGGTTCGATCATAGGCGAAACCATAGGCCTGCGATTGCGCTCCGATAGACTTGATGACCCGCCCGAGTTCGTCGAAAACCCTGGTCTCGGCAAAGCCGGCGCCGACGCCTCCCGATACGCTGGTCGAAGTTGTGTCGCCATTGGCGTTGCGGGCGTAGCTGATGGTTTCTCCGGCCGAATTCGCGACGCTCATCAGCCGGCGGGCGCCGTCATAGGAATAGGTCTCGTAAGCGCCGTTGGGCAGGGTGATCTTTGTGACGTCTCCCACCGCGTCATAGGCGATCGTGGTGATCGCGGGAGTTCCCGCGGCGTCGGCCGTCAGACTTGTCAGCCATCCATGGGTCTGCTCGTAAGCGAGATTGACCACGACGCCATTGGGGTCGGTCAGCGACGTGGGCTGGCGAAGCGAATTCCATGAGGTGACGGTCGTGACGTTCCCGACCGGATCGGTGACCGACTGCAGGCCGCCATTGGCGTTGTAGGCGTAAGCGGTCACCGCGCCCGCGGGATCGGTGACCGAGGTCAATTGCCCGGTGGAGTTATAGACATAGCTCCAGGTTCTGGTCTGCCCGCTGGTGGAATAGGGAACGCTTTGCGTCGTGGTGTCGAGTTGCTGGATCTGCGTGACAAGCCCGCCGGCGTTGTAGGTAGCCGAGATCGTCTGCCCTGGAACCGCGATCTGCGTCGGCAGGTTCAAAGTTGCATGCCAGGCGACATTGGTCGTGACGGCTTGCGAGGTCCCATAACCACGCGTGATCGAAGTCGGGCGGTTTTTCGCGTCGCGCACATAGGCGATGACGCGACCTTCCTCGTCTGTCTCCGAAGCGACGAAATAATTGGAGTCATAGGTCCAG
This sequence comes from Methylocystis heyeri, assembly GCF_004802635.2. NCBI lineage: Bacteria > Pseudomonadati > Pseudomonadota > Alphaproteobacteria > Hyphomicrobiales > Methylocystaceae > Methylocystis > Methylocystis heyeri. Next base: position 12,297 of record NZ_CP046054.1, on the reverse strand, counting down.
CCGCGCGTCGTGCCGACGCAATTCGTGCTTGGTTCGCCGACCACCGACGTCAAGGTCGAGAGGTAGGAATTGCTCGGATGGGTCCAGTGATATTCCGCCACCTTGCCGAGCGGATTGGTGACGTAGCGCACCAAATCATTGGGCAGCGTGGTCGAGGGCTGGTTATAGGCGATGGAATAATTATCCAGGCCGCCGGCATGCTGGGTCGAGGTCGCGCGCCCCAGTCCGTCATAGGCGAAGGTTCCGTATCTGACGCCGCGAGCGTCGGTCACTCCGGTCAGGAAAGTCGGAAACAGTGCGTTTTCATATTGGTAGGTGGTGTAATCCAGCACACTGCCGCCAGCGATGAGCTGCTTTTGCACGAGGCGGCCGACGTTCATGACCGAAGCGCCCGACTGCAGCGGCGGATCGTAGGTATAAACAAGCGATGTGCCGTTGGAAGGGGTGATGCTAGCGATGCTTACCGGCACGGGGTTCGTATTGCCGACGCTCGTGTCCGGATATTGGAAATAGTTCCAGGCGACGGCAAGCGACATTCCATAGCTGTCTGTTATGCTTTGGAGCGTACCATATTGATCGTAAGAGAGGTTCCAGACATATTGACCTTCGCTCATCGAAATCGGACGAGCAATCAGGTAAAGCGGCGCTCCGTTGCTGTCACTGGAATTGATTTGCCGAAAGGTCTGAAAGGTCCAGACCCTGTTCTCGTCGGCGTCGATCAGCCGCCATTGCGTCGGGGTGTATGTTATCTGTGTCCAATCGCTGGGAGGCGTTCCAACAAATTGGAGACTGTAGCGCGTCTGGATCGTGCCCGATGGAACAAAGCTATTGCCGCTTTGAGCAAAATCGAGAGCAAGCCCATTCGGCAGATATAGAGTTACGCCCGTCTTCAGGTAAATATATTGCGCGAATGACGTATCGCTCGCGAGATGAATTTCAGACAGGAAGTTGAACCGCCAGCCGCCCACTGAGCCTCGAACTTCGCCTTTGCGCGCGATCACCGCAGACGGCGCACGGCTGCGATAAAACCGACTGACGAAAAGTCGTCCCTTGTCGCCGGCGGTTTCGAAATCGGTTTCCTCCTGGAGCTTGGCGCCGTCGAAAATGGCGATGGGATTGCCGACGTTGGGGGAACTGAGCGGGGGGTTGGGCGCGGAGCCGATCCCCTTTCCTGCGCTCGACTTGCCCGAGCAAGTGGATGGCAAAGGCGGGGTGATTTGCTCGCTTGGGACGCAGTTTCCGCCGACCGCGGTATATCCGGCTGTACAGGATAGCCATACGATGGTTGGCCCGATCGTGCCGCAACTGTTGATGCCGCCATTGCAGCGATCATAGAACTTGGTCCAGTCGCATTGGTAGGTGTTGGGGTTGTTGGTGGGCACCGCAGCGACGAAAACGCTCTTGGCGGTGGCGTTGTAGGCCTGCCACTGATGCTGACAGGCGTCCGCTGGCGTTGCCCCGTAATACCCGGGTTGCTGGTTCATGACGGTGAACCAACCCTGGCTTCCCTGCGGAAAAGATTGCGCCTCGGCGTCCCTTTGCGCCGCGCCGAAAAGAATGGCCACCATGCACAACGCACGAACGGCGAAATGAGCAACCCGGTTCATTTGAAACTCCGCCTGAAACTATTTGTTAACCAAAGCAAACCGCCCCGGCGTCGACGAGTCAAATTTCAACACGAGTGGGGAGAAGGCCTTTTCCATCAAAGCTTGAACAAGAAATTATTGTGAGACCATTTCGATTTGGATCGCGAAGCGACGGGTAGTCGACACTGCGCTGCAGCTATCGCGCGAGACTGATCGGGCTGCTTATCCACAGGCTTTTTTTTGAGCGATAATGCCAAGCCGACGGAAGCAAGGGGTTAGCCTCCGATGCGTCAGGGCCGATCACGATCGCCAACGCCTGAGCGTGAATCTCGTGAGCAGCGATCCCTGAAAAAAGCGCGGATCAATTCGGCCCAGTCGGCCCGAAGCTGCGATTTTGGCCAAGTTGAAGAACATTGTGGGAATATGGCGGTTGCGGTTGACGGCTGACCTGGCGAGGAATGACGGTCCGCTCCGGCAAACGGAGTGGAGTTATGAGTTTTGGTCTTTCGAGTGAGGATCTGGTCGGACGCTGGAGCCTGAACTTTTCCGACATTGATTTTGTGAACGGCAAGCCGGAGCTGGCGCGGCTGGGATTGGCGGTTCAACTTAAATTCTACACCGCGCACGGCTTCTTTGTGCAGGATCATGCGGCGATCCCCGCCGATGGCGTTTTGTATCTGGCCGAGCAACTCGGCCTCGAAGCTGAAGCGGTGAACCAGTATGATTTCTCCGGCCGGACCGCCCGACGACATTGCGCGGAGATTTTGCAGCACCTCGGCGTTCGGCGTCTGAAGCGGGTAGATCGAGAGCAGTTGACGTCGTGGATCGCGAGAGAACTGTGCCCGACCGGGCAGTCGATTGGCGCCATGCTTGAACAAGTTTTCCTGTGGTGCCGGGACCGGCATATTTACGGGCCTTCGCGCAAGGAACTGGAACGCCAGGTGCGCTCGCAACGGCAGCACTATCTGGATAGCTGGCTGAGCGGAGTGCACGATCGGCTTTCGGCAAGCACGGTCGCATTGCTGGAGGATTCAATTGTCGATCCGGATGGCCAGACCGGGTTCAATACGATGAAAGGCGATGCTGGCCAGGCGTCGCTCGACAACATCCTCAGCATGACGGCGAAACTCGCTTTCATTCAGAAACTCAATCTGCCGCGGGATCTTCTCTCGGCGCCCAGCAAGGCATGGGTCGAGCAAGTTGTTCGTCGCGTTGGCGGCGAAAAAGCCTCGGAGATGCGCCGGCATGCTCCTGCGCGACAGATCGGGCTGTATGCAGTTTATCTTCTGTCCCGCGAGACGCAGCTGACGGATGCGATGGTCGATCTCCTGATCGAGACGGTCCACAAGATCGGCACGCGCTCGAAACGCAAGGTCGTGGGCGATATCGCAAAGGACATCGAGCGGGTCTACGGAAAGGAACGGCTGCTGGTCGAGATCGCCAGCGCCTCGATCGAGGAGCCGTCTGGGTGCGTCTGCGACGTGATTTTCCCGATTGTTGGCAAGGATAAACTGGCGGCAATCATCAAGGAGAGCCAGGCGAAGGAGGCGCTTGATTGGCGTATATATAAGGTCATGCGGTCATCTTGGGCCAATCATTACCGGCGCATGCTGCCCGACTTGCTTTCGGTTCTGGAATTTCGGTCAAACAACACGGTGTGGCGTCCGGTGCTTGCGGCGCTCGACTGGATTCGGAGCAAGATGAATGACGGCTGCCGGTTCGTGCCAATGCAGGACGTTCCGATCGATGAGGTTATTCCTGCCAGGTGGCGCAGTTCCGTCATCGATGACGATGGCCGTGTGAACCGGATCAGCTATGAGCTTTGCGTTCTCACGTTGTTGCGGGAGCGCATTCGCTCCAAGGAGATCTGGGTTGTCGGCGCAGATCGCTACCGGAACCCGGATGACGATCTGCCCAAGGACTTCGCTGTCCGGCGTGACGCCTATTATTCCGGCCTCAGCCTGACGCCGGACGCTAGGGAATTTACGTCAGCCGTTCGTGCGGAGCTTGAGCGGGAGCTGTTGCTTCTGAACGAAACGCTTCCACAAAACGACAAGGTCCGGCTGCTGTGGCGTGGCGAAAACCGTATCTCGATAACACCGTTCAAGCCGGCGCCGGAGCCCAAGGGGCTCGACGCGATCAAAAGCGAGATCGGCGGGCGCTGGCCGATGACCGGGCTGCTCGACGTGCTGAAGGAGGCTGCGCTCGACACCGGTCTGTTGGAGGCCTTCGAAACATCGGCGTCGAGGGTTTCCCTGTCGAGGGAGATGCTGGATCGACGGCTTCTGTTGTGCCTCTATGCTCTCGGCACGAATGCTGGGCTCAAGCGGATCGCGGGCGCGGCGCCCGATGTGAGCTACGAGGAATTGCTGCACGTTCATCGTCGTTTCGTCCACGCCCCGGCACTGAGAGAGGCCTGCGCACGAGTAGCCAATGCGACGCTGGCGATCCGTAATGCGGCTGTCTGGGGAGACGCGGGTACGGCGTGCGCATCCGATTCGACAAAGTTCGGAGCATGGGACCGCAATCTCATGACGGAATGGCATGCCCGCTATGGTGGCCGCGGCGTCATGATCTACTGGCATGTCGAGAAGCGCGCGACCTGCGTTTATTCGCAGCTCAAGCGGTGCTCGTCTTCGGAGGTCGCCTCCATGATCGAAGGCGTTCTTCGCCATTGTACCGACATGGAAATCCAGCGCCAGTATGTCGACAGTCATGGTCAAAGCGCGGTCGGCTTCGCGTTTTGCCGCCTCCTCGGGTTCGAGCTCGCCCCGCGCCTGAAAGCTATTGCCCGCCAGAAGCTGGCGATCCCGGAAGCGGCGATGCGTGCGAGATTGCCGAACCTCCTGCCGATACTTTCCGGAGCGATCAACTGGGAGGAGATCGAGCAGCAATATGATGAGATGGTCAAATACACCGCGGCCATGCAGACGAGAACGGCGGACCCGGAGGCGATCCTGCGCCGCTTCGCGCGGGCCGAAGTGATGCACCCGACCTACAAGGCGTTGAGCGAGCTCGGCCGTGCAGTCAAGACCATATTCCTGTGCCGGTATCTTCGAAAGGAGACGTTCCGTCGAGAAATCCACGAGGGGCTGAATGTCGTCGAGAACTGGAACAGCGCCAACGGCTTCGTGTTCTTCGGCAAGGGTGGCGAGATTGCCACCAACCGGACTGACGAGCAGGAAGTCTCGGCCCTCGCGCTGCATTTGCTGCAGGCGTCGCTTGTCTACGTGAACACCCGTATGCTTCAGGCCGTGCTGGTCGAACCGAAATGGGCGGGCCGAATGACGCCGGCAGATTATCGCGGGCTCACGCCGCTGATTTACAGTCACGTCAATCCTTATGGCCGTTTCTACCTCGACCTGAATAGTCGGATTGATTTTGGGCGGCTGGCGGCATGACCGTGGCAAGCCCGCTCATCACATTTGGGTGCACTTCAGCGTGACAAACGAAAGTGACATATGCGACATGTCACAAAAGGGTGAATTTGCTATCAATGTGACGATACAGGGACAAAACCACCCTAGGTCACCGACTCATAAATCTTATCCAGATTTTGACTGCGGCGAGTTTGGCGAGAGCGAGGTAGTTAGCGTCGTGCTTTTCGAAGCGCGTCGCTACAGCCCTGAAGTGTTTGAGCTTGTTGAAGAAGCGCTCGACGAGATTGCGGTATCGATAAAGGAAGGGGCTGAAGGCTGGGACATTAACCCGTCCCGGCATGGGCTTGATGTTGGCCCAAGCGCCTCTTTCCTCGAGAGAGCTTCGTAGGGCATCGCTGTCATAAGCGCGGTCAGCGAGCAGAATTTGGCCATCGCCAAGGCCTCCCAGCATGTCTGCGGCGCTCTTGCCATCGTGAGCCTGGCCTTCCGTGAGCTTCAGGGCGATCGGTAGGCCATTGGCGTCGACAAGCGCATGAATCTTCGTTGTCAGTCCGCCGCGCGAGCGCCCCATGCATCGGCTTGCAGAGAGGTTCCCAACGGCGGCCGGCGTTTCGCCTTCGCCCCCTTTTTACCGTTGGCGCCATGCTGATGCACCCGGATGGAGGAAGAATCGATCATTTGCAAATCGCCGTCATAGGCCTTGGAGACCGCCTCGAAGATGCGGTCCCAGACGCCAAGCCTGCGCCAGCGCACGAAGCGGTTGTAGCAGGTCGTCGCTGGTCCGTAGCGTTCGGGAATATCGGCCCAGGGCGACCCCGTTCGCAGCCGCCAATAGATGCCGTTCAGCACTTTGCGGTCGTCCGCGCGAGCAACCCCGCGCGGCTTGTTCGGCAATAGCGGCGCAATGATCGACCACTCGAAATCCGAAAGTTCATACCGGCGCTGGCTCATTCTCGCTCCTCCAAGGAGCTTGAATCACTATTCGCTTGAAAACGGAATCCCCTTTATGAGTTTGTGGCCTAACGTGACGGATCCCTCCATGACCCGCGTCGGATATGCCCGCGTCAGCACAACGGACCAGGATCTCGACATCCAGGTCGCCCGATTGAAGGCAGCGGGCTGTGAAATTGTTCGTTCGGAAACAGGATCGGGCGCATCGCGGACCGGACGCACGGAGCTGGAGACGATCATGCAGTTCTTGCGCGCCGGCGACGAGCTTGTCGTCTTGCGTCTCGATCGGCTTGGCCGCTCCATACGCGATGTTCTGAACCTGGCACATGAACTCGAAGAAAAGGGAGCCTCGTTGCGGGTGCTTGAACCGGAAGTCACAACGGCCGGAAGCATGGGGCGGATGGTGATCACCATCCTCGGCATGGTTGCCGACATGGAGCTGAAGTTCATCAAGGATCGTCAGCGCGCCGGGATCGAGGCGGCACGAGCCGAAGGCGTCTATAAGGGCCGGAAGAAAAACGTTGACGACGACGAAATCCGACGCCGAATTGCCGCCGGCGCCAGCAAGGCGAGTGTCGCCCGCGAGCTGAAGGTCTCAAGAATGACGGTCTATCGGGCGCTCGGCGTCCTTCCGCCAAGGGCCGAGCAGCCGGAAAAGCCGCCCTCTGCCACCATCTCCCTGAATCTGACCATCGAGAATTTCAACAAGCATGGCCGTGGCAGAAAGCCCGCTCGCGAGCGCATTGAGGCGATGCTGGAGCGTCATTACCAGATGCAAAAGACCGGCAACTGCGACTACACACTGATTGTCGCCTATGACTGCGAGCCCGATGGCGTCAGCCTCGATGATGAAATCAAAAATCTCCAGGCTGAGATGTTCAACATCGCCGAGAGCTATAGGTGCTCCATCGAAACGGACATTTACGAGGTCGGAGGTCAAGAACGATCCTGGTAGGCGATGCCGTTCAACATTCGTTCTTCAACTTGGCCAAAATCGCAGCTTCGGGCCGACCGGGCCCTATATCCATGCGGACGACGGCGCCGATCCGCTAATCCGGCTCGCCGTCATGCACTACCAGTTCGAGGCTATTCATCCATTCACCGACGGCAACGGCCGAACCGGGCGGGTTCTCAATCTGTTATTCCTCGTCGAACAGGGCCTGCTTGAGATCCCGGTCCTCTATCTGAGCCGCTACATCATTGATAACAAGAAGAAATATTATGATGGCCTGCTTGCCGTCACGACGGAGGGCGCATGGGAGCCATGGATATTGTTCATGCTCGCCGCGGTGCGCGAGACTGCATCCTGGTCGACGGACAGAATCCGCTCCATCCGCAAGCTCCTCGACAAGACGGCGGAACGACTCCGGCGCGAGGCGCCCAAGATTTATTCTCGTGAGCTCGCCGAGATCATATTCGTCAATCCCTACTGCCGCATCGCTGATCTCGTCGCCGCCGGGATCGCTAAGCGCCAGTCAGCCTCTGTCTACCTTAAGACGCTCGCTGGTCTCGGATTGCTCTCGGAAATCGAGGCCGGAAGGGAGAAAATCTACACAAATCCTCCTCTGCTGATGTTGCTCTCCGAGCGAGGCGCTTCGGAAAGCGCTTCCAGATGACGCATTCAAGCGCCAAAGGACGGCTGATCGGCTACGCCCGTGTTTCGACGGAGGACCAGGCGACCGACGCTCAGGTCGATGCGCTGAAGGCCGCCGGCTGCGCTGAAATCTTTCGCGAGCATATGTCGGGCGCCAAGACCTCACGGCCGGAGCTGGCCAAGGCGCTCGCGCGGGTGCGGCGCGGCGACGTCTTGGTGGTGGCCAGACTCGACCGGCTGGCGCGCTCGCTGTCGCATCTCCTCTCGGTCATCGCCGAGCTCGACGCCAAGGGCGCAGGCTTTAAGTCGGTCGCCGATCCGATCGACACCACGACGCCACAGGGGCGGTTCGCGCTGCAGGTGCTCGGCGCCGTCGCCGAACTCGAACGGGCGCTGATCCAGGAGCGCACCAAGGACGGGTTGCGCACCGCCAAGAGACGCGGCCGCGTCGGCGGCAATCCCAAACTGCGCGCCGGCGACCGTGACGCCATCAAGCAAATTGCCGACGCCAAGGCCCAGGCCTATTTCGAGCGCGTCAACCGAACTGCCGAACATTGGCTGCCGATCGTCAGAGAAATGCGCCCCACTCACCGTTGGCAGGATGTCGTTCGCGTGCTCAACGCGCGGCGTGAGCCAGCGAACGGCGCTCCCCTGCCCCACTGGAATGTCGAGCGCTTGAAACGCGCGGTCAAACGCTTCGTCGCCGAGGGCCTCGCAGATCCCGTGCTGCTGCAGCCCGCCGGCCGCAAGTTCAGCAGCGAAAGGCTCGTGACGCTGGTCGCTGGCGTCAAACGCGCCAATCCGGAGCTGACCCTGGCGCAAATCGGCGCGCAGCTCGAAGCGATGTATGAGCGCACGCCCCGCGGCGGAACCCGCTGGTCACCGTCCTCGGTCAAGAGCCTGCTCGACCGCGCCGAAACCCTCGGTCTGCTCGGCTCAGAGACGGTTTAAGCTCGCAGAGCAGCCCGCCTTTCGACGAGGTTAGGACAGCCGACGTCACCCCGCCCTTTTTCGCTCTCGCGCAGCTTTGGCCGTTTTACCCCGCAGCAAAGCCATCAGGACAGGACCAAGCGAAAACTCCCCTTCCCTCGCCTTGGCGGTGAGAACGCGCAAATAGCCGCCGGCAGATTTGATTTCATCGCCCCGCTGAAGGATTGCGGCGATGACGATCGAGGCGTCATGCTCGCCCAAAATATCGAGCGCTTGCGACCAGGCGTCTGGCGAAACGCCCAAGGCCGATCGCACGATCGCCGATGCGTCGATCAAATCGCGCCAGCAAGAAATCTCGCCGTCTTTGGCGTAATCGACGATATCGGGACAAGCTTGCAGCACCATGCCGAGCGGATAGGTTCGAGGCGTTGCGGGTTTACGATCGCCCGGCTTTGGATCTGACGGCTGCGACTCCAAATCCCCTGCTCTATCGGTTTCGGCGATTTCGATTATTGGCTCGGGCGGTTCGGCCCTGCCTTCTCGGAGGCTAGGTTCAAGATCAGAAATATTTGTGGTTTGATTCTGTATGTGGCGCTCAGATTGAGACTCATTGGCGCTCATATTTCGGCGTTTTACGTGATTTTCCAACGCGTTATTGATTTCGTCGGCAAGCACGCCAAGATCCTTCGCCAAAGCCTCCAACTCGGCCCGCATCATTTTGCGCGCCAGGCGGGCGGACAGCGCTTGATAGTCGTTGTGGCGAGCCTCCCAGTCGCCGGGCACGCTCTCTTCGATCCCGGTCTCGACCATCTTGACGATATCGCGCCGCGTTAGGGTGATTTTTTCGCGCAGCAGCGCCATGGCGCGATTTTCTGCGCGCACTTCTTCGGCGAGATTTTCGATTTCGCTGGCGCGGGCGATGAGCGGCGTCAAATCGAAGCCAAAGGCGTCCCCAATCTCGCCCCCCTGCCCTCTTCTGGCGAAACGTTTGCCGTTGGGCGAGTCGCGCCGGATAATCAGGCCGGCGTCGACCAGCATGGCGATATGCCGGCGCAGCGTCGCCGGCGCCATGCCATGCGCCCGGATCGAGAGCTCCTTATTGGACGGAAACACGATGACGCCAGGGGCAGCATCGTTTTCCGAGGCTCCCGCGCCTTTCTCGGGCAGCGTCAGTGCCGTCTCCTGATGGAAGCTCAGCAACGCGTGCAGAACCGACAGCGCCCGATCGGTGACGCCGAGCGGCGCTTTCGCCTCGGTTAGCGCCCGGAACAGCCGCCATTTATGGACGACGGTTTCTGGCGCGCCGGGGCGTGATGCAAATTCTTTTGCCGCCGCTTGGCTCGCCACCATGGCAAGCGACAACGGCCGCCGCCCAAAGGGCGTCGTTGCGCGTGACTGCATGACCTTTTGCCTCGTTTTAGGCAAAAGAAATCCGCTCGCCGAAACGGCGCTGACTCTTGACAGCGATTCGCGGAAGTGAGATTCTCAATTTGCTTAACATCGAGAAGGGCTTCCGGGACGTCGTTTCGGGGGCCTTTTTCTTTTGTCAGTGTGCCTCGTGGTTTAGTTTCGGTTACTCAAATTACGCTGTATTCACCAACTTGGTTCGGCGCCGACTGATGCCAAACCAAAAGTGCTTTGTGGATCAGCTGCGATCAGGAACGCCTCGGTGCGCTCGCAACAATGCGGGCAACTGATCCACGAGAAATGCGCCGAAGTCGGCATCGACTGATTTGTCGATGCTGATGCGAAACCACCCTTTTTCGTCATCGATGCGAGCAATCTTCTTGCCGCCTGCATCAATCCAAGCCGGAGCTTTTCGAGCCGACTTCCTGTTTGAGATGGCGGCAAAAATGCGCAGGAAGCGCGCATCGGAGTCGAGTTTCTGGAAGGCGGGGTCGACTCGAATTTCAAGCCAGGATTCGGATGCGTCGCTTTCCTGGAGACAATCCGCCATCTCCATCCAACGTCGACGCCCCGCCTTGGGGGCCGCCCCGATTGCGTGGACCAATTCATCCGGAAGCGAGCGCCGACAGGAGATCAACCGCGATAATTCGGTCTTATCGACGGTCAACGCAGCCATGATCGTTTCACGCCCAAATCCACGATCTTCCAAGAGGCTGGCAAATGATGCTCGCTCAATAAACGAGAGGTCTCTTCGTGCGCTGTTTTCCTGTCCCTGAGCAATCACCAATTGTTCGTCTGTCAGCGAACGAACGACGGCCCTGACTTTCAGACCGAGTTCACGGAGAACCCGCAGGCGCCGGTGCCCATAAGAAACCTGATATTGGCCCAATTTTTCCGGGTGAGGGCGAACAAGAATTGGAACTTGTTGTCCGTGCTCTCGTATGGACGCGGCCAAAACTGCACAGTCTTCCGCGCCGTCGTCGAGCCGGTCAGAAACGAAGGAACTGTTGATTGTGGATGCATCCAGCTCCACGACATCAGCACCCGCGAGCAGTCTTTGCTCAAGAGCTTTGGCAGCGTCGATATCGGCCGAAATGCGTTCAAGGGAACGACTCATCGCGCCCACAGCTCCGCGCCCGCCCAAAGTCGGCCTGGTGGCAAGCGATTGGCTCGAAGGTCCATCAGGAGACGAGTTGACCAGTGTCAACTCATCCTCGTCCAAACCGAGCAAAAGATTTTTACGAGCCACCGCTATCTCCTCCATGCCGCTCGGACGAGGTCTTCAATTTCGCGGTTAACCGCATTAAGGGACTCAAGCGCACGGTCATAAGTCGCCCGGGTGAATTGCTCGCGCGGGACTTCGTAGAGCGTCTGCTTGGTGATCCCGGCGTCAGAAATAGCTGTGCTCTTAAGCATCGGAGTGGTCAAAACACGCTCGCCGAACATAGATCGCATAAACGCTACCATCTGAGTTTGAGGACCATCCCCAGGCTCAAAGCGAGTCACCAAATATCTCATCCAATCATATTCCATATTACCTCCCGCTTTCGCAACAACTGCGAGGAGGTCCGACGTCATAATCAAGAACTGGCACATAGACATAAGATCAAGCATCTGAGGATGCACAGTGATAAGGACGGCTGTAGCTGCACACAGGGCCGACAGAGTTAAAAACCCGAGTTGCGGGGGGCAATCGATCACAACTAAGTCGTAGTTGTCTTCGACACTGCTTAAAGCCTTTGCAACCCGAGCAAAAAACAAAGCGTCCCCGGATTTTTTCTCGCTGAGTGCTTTGGGGCTCTCGTGCTCGAATTCCATCAGCTCAATATTGCCAGGAACTATATCCAATCCCGGAAAGTATGTCGGGCGAATGATATCCCTGAGGTCTCTGCGCTGATCGTCATAACGGATAGCGCCATAGAGAGTCTCGTTTTCCCCGATGTCGAATTCCGGCTGATACCCATGGAGGGCGGAGAGACTCGCCTGTGGATCTAGGTCAATCGCCAAGACCCGAAATCCTTGCAACACCAAATATTGAGCCAGATGCGCAGCAGTGGTGGTTTTGCCAGACCCCCCTTTGAAATTTGCGACCGATATCACCTGCAGATGTTCGTTCCCGCCCCGATGCGGCTGATATCTCCGCCCAGCCTTTCCGCCTTCGTCAAGAAAAGCCCGAAGCGCCTGGATATCCTCAAATGAATAGGATCTCCGGCCATTCGACCCAATTTCTGGCTGCGGCCCCTTGCCATCCAAGGACAATTGACGAAGATAGCCATCGTTAATGCCGACAAGCTTTGCGGCCTCTCCAGAGGAAAAGCGCCGCAGAGTCTTTCTGGCCTCCGGAGGGAAAAGTTTCTTACGATGAGCCTGCAACTTGGCTGACAGCTGATGCGCATCTCCCGCTATCAAGTCGTGGATAGCAGTCAGCGTAGGCAGCACATTTGCGGTT
>NZ_CP046053.1 GCF_004802635.2 Methylocystis heyeri | reverse complement strand
GTGTAGTGCCGCCGCCCCCCAGGCGTGACGGCTGGCTGCGGGCCTTCGCCAGCCAATGAAAGCTGTCGCAACCGAGAATCAGATACACCGATTAATCGGGCGGCCTCCCCGGAGGTAAACCTCCTCAATTCCTTTTTGGACGATGGCGGGAAGAGGGCCTCACTCATCGCCTGCAGTTGTTCACTGAGCAGCCGAGCGTGCGCGCCGATCGTGTCGTCGATCGACGGAACCTGAGGTTCCGAACGGGCGGAAGCTGAATTCACGAAATGGCCCTTCGCTAACGGAAGATTCGCCTTGAGCGGCAAGGTTCCGTGAAAGTGCCAGAAAACTTGATTCGCGCAAGCAATTTTTAGTTAACAGGAATTAACGGGTTTCGCGACGAAGGCGTTGGGAGCTCCCAACAACCCCGCCCCGGAGAGAACCATCGAGCGAGACGCCCGAAATCCGTATTCAAAACTTCCATCTTCCGCGGTCGCCTTCGGACTTCAAACAGACCTTCCTCGCGAGCATCGACCAGCAAATTTTTGTAGAAGTCGATCGGCGTGCCCTTCGCGGCCTTGCGAACGCGGGCACCGCGCTCCTGCCACTGCTTGAACGTCGCCCATTCGTGCGACTCGTAGCCTAAGGCTTGCGCCGCAATCCCATCGAGGCGTCAATATTCTGTCCTTGTGAGCCCGTGAGCCGGGGTGCCGGCGAGCGCACCCAAAGGGCGGCGTCAGCCGATGGCTTGCCCCTTGCGCTCGTCAGCCGGCGTTTCGGCTAGGGGTTCTCTCTCCGGGGCTCCAGCCAACGGGGGTGAGCAAGTGCCAATCGACAGTCGATCAAACGCGCCGGCCGAGAAGAATCAATCCGCGGTCAGCCACTCCCGGAGCTTTGTCCACCTCTTGCGTCCGCCACCGCTTCGCACGGCGATCGCCATCGCGCGGCGCTGCCCGACGATGACCACGAGGCGCTTGCCCCGCGTGACGGCTGTGTAGACGAGATTGCGCGCCAGCATGGTGTAATGCTGGGTCGCGAGCGTGACGACGACGGCGGGATATTCCGAACCTTGCGACTTATGTATGGTCGTCGCATAGGCGGGAACCACAGTGTCGAGTTCGCCAAACGGATATTCGACCTCGCGCCCGTCGAAGCCGGCGACGAGGAGGCCTTCAACCTCGTCGATGCGCAACACGGTTCCAAGGTCGCCGTTGAAAACATCGCGATCGTAATCGTTCTCGGTCTGCATGATCTTGTCGCCGGGCGCGAAAATCGACCCGAATTTCTCGATCTTCGCGGGCGGATTGGGATTGAGGGCTTTTTGCAGTTCGGCGTTGAGCGACCGCGCGCCGAGCGCGCTGCGCTGCATCGGGCAGAGCACCTGAATGTCCCGGATCGGATCGAGGCCAAAGCGCTGCGGAATCCTGTCGCGGACAATTTCCACGACCTTCGCCGCTCCCTTCTCGGGATCGTCGGCATCGACAAACCAGAAATCCGAATCCTCGCCGCGCTTTGGCCATTCCGGCATTTCACCGCGATTGATCCGGTGCGCGTTAACGACGATCCGGCTCTCGGCCGCCTGACGAAACACCTCGGTCAACCGGGCGACCGGTATCGCGCCAGAATTGATGATGTCGTCGAGCACCTGCCCCGGCCCGACCGAGGGAAGCTGATCCACGTCGCCGACGAGCAAAAGCGCCGCGCGGGCAGGGATCGCCTTCGTGAGCGAAAACATCAGCGAGACGTCGACCATGCTGGTCTCGTCGATGACGAGCAGATCGCAATCGAGAGGATTGTCGGCACCGCGGCGAAAGCCGCCGGACTTGGGATCGATCTCCAGCAAGCGGTGGATGGTCTTCGCCTCGATACCGGTCTGTTCGGTCATGCGTTTCGCGGCGCGTCCGGTCGGCGCGGCGAGCAGTATCTTCGTCCCCTTAACGGCGAGAATGCGCAGAATCGCATCGAGCAGGGTCGTCTTGCCAACGCCCGGGCCGCCGGTGATCACCATCGCCTTGGAGCTGAGCGCCATTTCAATCGCCGCGCGTTGCGAGGCCGCCAGCATCTTGCCCGTCTTTTTCTCGACCCAGGGGAGGGCCTTCTCCACGTCGATCGCCGGCCAGGGCAGGGCGCCCCGGACCAGGGCGCGCAGCCGTTCGGCCGCGCCGCGCTCGGCGATGTGAAGCCCGCGCAGGAAAACGCACGCCTCGCCGCGGATCGTGTCGCCGACAACCTCGGCTCCGGCGAGTTCGTGATCGAGCGCCACCCTCACAAGCGCTTTGTCGACGTCGAGCAGCTTCGTGGCGAGAGTGACGAGATTTTCGACGGGAAGCCCGCAATGACCGTCGTCCGTCGCCTCCTGGAGGGCGAAGGACACGCCGGCGCGCAACCCGCAACCGCTGCGGCGCCTCACGCGTCATGCCCATTTTCATGGCCATGGCGTCGGCTGTCCGAAAGCCGATGCCTCTGATGTCGCGGGCGAGTCGATACGGATCTTCCGTCATCACCTGAATAGCGTCGTGCCCATAGGTCTTGAAGATGCGGACCGCGCGCGAGGTTCCAACACCATGGGAATGCAGAAACACCATGATGTCGCGAACGGCCTTCTGCTCGGCCCAGCCGGCTGCAATTTTTCCCGCGCGGAATTCCCCGATCCCCGGCACATCCCTCAGCTTCTCGGGGGTCGCTTCGATGATTTCGAAAGTTCCCGTCCCGAACGCGTCGACGATTCTCTTCACGAGCTTGGGACCGATGCCGCGAACCATTCCCGAGCCCAGATATTTCTCGATGCCTTCAGTGGTGGTCGGCGGCGTGGTTTTGAGAAGGTCGGCTTTGAATTGCAGCCCATGGGTGCGATCGGTCGTCCAAACACCGACGGCGTGTATGAACTCTCCCGCCGATATCGAGGCGGCGTGCCCAACGACCGTGACGAGGTCGCGCTTACCGCGCGCCTTCACCTTCAGGACGGCGAAGCCATTTTCCTCATTGTGAAAAGTCACCCGCTCGACCGAGCCGACGAGCGTTTCACGCGAAGTGGTCGTGTCGGCTGCCGCCCGCAAGATGCTTCCTGGCTCCCAATGGAATCTCTGGGCCGACTATAGCAAGCCACGCCGAGGAAGCTCCGACGATCGCGCAGCGGGTGGTTCATCGCCAGCTGGTCGGCGAGAAAGAGCTGCTGCGCAAGGCGGTGGAAGCGCGCGTCGATCCGCGCTTTTGGCGAAGCGCTCAGCTTTGGCGCCGGTCAATCTTCATCGGCGCCGGCCTGGGAGGGCGCCAGTCGATCGAAGACGCTGGCGATAATGTCCGTGGTGTAGATCGTTTTACCGTCCTTCTCGTAGTTGCGCTCCGCGACGCGGCATTCGGCGTAAACGGGATCGCCTTTCCTGACGTTTTCCGCGGCCCATTTTGCGATTTTCTCGTTCAAAATGGTGATGGTCACCCAATCGGTAGCCTCTTTTCTTTCCCCCGATTTTCGGTCGGTCCAAACGCGGTTGGTCGCGACGCTGACTTTCGCGACCTTGCCGCCGTCGAAGCCTTTGGCGTCGGCGCCGGTGTAGCCACGAACGATAAAGAGGTTGGTGCTGCGCATGTGCTGGTTCTCCAATGAGCGACGGGAAGTTCGTCGCCGTTGAAGCCTCGGAAGAGGCGGGCTGTTTGACGATATTGCAGTTTAATATAACTTGGCGCGGAATGTTCTCGGTGGGAAGGATTTTCTTTGGAAGGGGTAGCGGACGCGCGCGGGCAAGTTTCTTCGATGCGGCGAAACGGCGCGATCGACGAGCTGCGGGGGCTTGCGGTTCTGGCGGTCGTTTGTTCGCATGTCGGGCTGGTCTATGGCCTCGATAGCCCACTGGCTTTCGGCCTGGCGGCGCCAGCGCTCGGCGTTGGCGTCGATTTGTTCTTCGTGTTGTCGGGCTATGTGATTTGGCAAAACGTCGCGGCGATGCGGGCGAAGGCCGGCGGCGACGCTGTGGCGGGCGCACTGGCGTTCTGGCTGCGGCGCTTTTCGAGGGTCGCGTTGCCGGCCTGGGCGACCTTGGCGGCGATCGGGGTTTTGCGGCTTTGGAGCGGCCGTGACCCGGGTTGGTCGAGCGATCTCGTCGCCGGCGCAGGTTTTTATGCGAATTTTTATTGGGCGGGCTGCTGGGCCGGAAAGGCCCCCTGTCCCGACGCGCTGATGGCGTCGCATTTTTGGAGTCTCGCCTTGGAGGCCCAATTCTACGCGCTGGCCCCTTTGCTGGCGGGGCTCGGGAGACGTGAAGGCCTCTGCCTTTGCGCATTGGGTCTCGCGCTCGGGGCGGTCATGCCGCGCCCCGTCGGGAGCCTTCTTTGGTCGGTGCGACCCGAAGGCTTTTTGATTGGAATGGCGCTGGCGCAGCATGGACCGCCGCTGCGGCTGCCGGGGCTCGGGCTGGGCCAGGCAGTTTATTGGTTTGTCGTCGTTGCGATCCTCGTTCGCATCGCCGAACTCGGCTTTTCGGGGTTCGGCTTTGCATCGGCGGCGATCGTTTTCGGGGTGATCCTGGCGGCCCGATTGAAGCAAGGCGCCGCGCCGGGATGGGCGGCGGCCGGGCTGCGTAAGGTGGGGGAGGCGTCTTTTTCCTGCTACCTCGTGCATCTGCCGGTTGTGACCGTGGTTCATGCCGCATTGGCGGGAAGGTCGCCGGCGGAAGCCTCTTTGGCTTTGGCGTTCTTTGCGGTCGCCGCGGTGACGCTAGCCTGGGAACGCGCGATCGTGGAGCCCGCAGCGGCCATGAGCCGCCGCTGGTCGGAAGGCATTATATTGCATTGCAAATACGTGGTGAAAGGTTGTAGTTTGAAGGGCTAACACTACTCGAAAAGGTTGGACATGCGAAGAGTTTTGTTGCTGGCCGGAAGCCTTACGGCGTTGGGCTGCATGGGACAATCCGCGCGGGCGGGCGCAGACGACTACGCTTGCACGGTTTATTTGTGCACGGCGCCGGGCGGTCCGGGATGGCAGACGATCCCGGCTTGCGTCGGGCCGGTGACAACGGCGTTCAATCAAGCGTTCATCGGGATTCCCTGGCCTGTATGTCCCGAGGCGGCGGCGGCGGCGAGTTCGATTTCGTCGAATGGAAGCTGACTGGTCGCGAAGCGCTTTCCGCCAGAGATTGAGCCGTTGAAACGAAATGACGAAAGCGGGAGCCGGAAAACGCGCGCCGGCCGATGTCGACAGTTGGCGTCTCGCTGTGACTCGCTCGAAAGGCGCTTGCGTGACTCTTGGCGCGTCGCACAACCGGGCTGACTTGCGCCGGTTGGCGCGGGCACGGGGCCTCGCGGGCAAAGCGGTGCGCGGAGCGTGAGCCAAACTGGTGACACAAATGAGTATTTTGGAACGAACGAGCGGGCGATCGGCTGATAAAAATCACAGAACCCTCAATATAATCAATAGGTGAAAGCCATAAAAAAAAGCCTCGGGGGAACCTATATTAATCTGTTAATTCGACGCATTTGGGGTGTTTGTTGGACGATCCTGAGGGGGCGCGGAGCGCGCAAGCTCCGCCGAGATCGTGTGGGGCGCTTTGGCGGGATTGCGGCGATGATTAATAGAAAGATCATTGAATTTCCTATGAGAACCGACCCTCCGCGCCGCATATGGTGCGGGATTTTACAGGTGCTCTTCCCGGTGATTTACGGCCATAGGATCGCCCAACCGCAGCGAGATTCCGTTGGTTCGGAACCTTTCGAAAATCCGCCGGAAATCGTGACGGAATTTTCCTTTTCGCCGGAGTGGAGAGGGGCGGGCCGAAGTATCTTCTGCCAGCCAATCTCAAAGCTCGCCGACGGCGACGATCGCGTCTTGATCGTTCGGCACCACTGGACCAGAGCGCTCATGGAGGAGCATCAAGCGGGGCGTTTGACGATAGACTGCATTGAAGCGCAAAAAGTTCCTTGGAATCCTGGTTCGGAAGTGGTTTTCGTCGATGCAATCGAGCAAGCCGAGTTCGCGGAGTTCATGGAGCTGGACGCGGAAGAGCTTTCGGATGAATATTTTACGCTCGAAAAATACCAGGTTGACCCTGCTCTGCGTGAGAATAGACTTTTCTTCATGGGCGTAGATTACGATGAAGATGATCATTGCTCGATTCTTCCGGTCGAGGCTTCAGTTGGGAGAGACAGGGTTTTGAAGAGGACGACTTTTTTCGACCCTGGAGCCTTAGACGTCGGTTTGTTCAGAATAAAAAGAATCAAGTAACGTTATGCATCGTCACCGCGCCTCCCGCGCCTTGGCGTCCATTATCCAACCAGCGGGATATTTCTGTCGTCGCGGCGAACATATCGTTCTTCAGCGTCGCGACGGGCCGCGAGGCGAGCGCCGATGAGCGACGAAACGGCGCCAAAATGGACGATCCAAACGGGGGACGGCGCGCTACAGCGCGCTTCTGCCGGAAGAGCTGCGCGCCTTCGTCGACGCTTGGCTCGAGGAGGCGGGCGGCGATCCGCTGCGCGCTCTGGTTTTCGCGGCGCAGGACGCGGCGACGTTGGAGCGGGCGGCCAGTCACGGCTTATGCCGCGGGGCGAGCTGGCGAGGCCGGAAAGACCAGGGATAGAGCCTTTCGTCGCGCGCGCTCCTTCTTCGCCGCGCCTGAGCGCGTCGTCGCGTCACTCCTCCGCCGAGCTAATGCGCGGCGATAGCCGCGCCTATGGGGCTCGAATTTCGCGTCAAGCGAAATTCGAGCGCTGAAGAGGGACCGCGCTTTAAGCGCGGTCGCCGCTTTTCCTGTTCAAGAGGTCGAAACACCGTCGTAGGGACGCCTCAAGTTTCGTTGATGGAGCGGTTTGGGGTGTCGTTGGGCGTTCCATATCAGGAAGAGAATCTTGGTTTGGGGTTCGCGTCTGATTTTTGGATTTGGATGAAAATTGTAGGATCGCGGTCTCCCCTGGATCGAAAAATCGGTAGCTGTTCGAGGTGCGCAGCGCGCGTTTTTGCAGGCCGTCGCGCCCGAAGAGATCGACGCAGCGCTCTCTGACCCATTTCAGGCGGTTAACCCAGGTGAGAAGGCCTGCCGCTTCCAGGCGCTTGATGGCGACGGCGACGTGGGAGCGCGAGCAACCCGCGACTTCGGCGATGGTTTCGTAGGACGGAAAGCAAAAGCCGGTGTTCCAATTGGCGAATTGGAACAAGAGGGCGCCGAGGACGGCGTAGTCCTTGGCGGTGATGGCGCCGTAGTGCTTGCCTTTTTTGGTCTTTCGCATGAGCGCGCGGCCGCGCGTCATGAGCCTGGCTCGAAGATTTCTGTCGAGCTGTCTTGGCTTCTCGAAGCCGGCGAATATTTTTCCTCGGCGCGCGCGCAGATGCGGCGCCAGCGCTTGCGCTGTCGTCATGGGATCTCCGTTGGGGTTTGGTCACCCGGCCGGAGCGCTCGAATGCAGGCAAAGACCGATCGTCAGCAGAAACGAGGTTTCCGCTTGACTTGAGGTTTCTTTTGCGGGAATCTCTCAGTTGCGAGCTGGAGAAATTCCCGGCCGGCGCTCAGCGCTCTGGCCAAGTGAGACCCGCCTTCGGGCGGGTTTTTGCTTTCTGGGTGTTCGCTTCTCCGAAATTCGAAGGATTGGGCTACGCAACGGCGTGAAGAGCGCGCCGCACCAGCCGCGCGGCCTCCCGGCGGCGCGACTCGGCTAGGATACGCGAATTATATTAGAGTGCCAAATGGCGCTAAACGCCTTAACTCCTTCGCACGAGCCGTCGCCTTGGCGGGTTGCCCTTGCGCGTTATATTGCTTTAGCAATACCGTTCTTGGATCACGAATTGAGGCTTCGTCGCTTCGATTCGCTCGGGGAATTCTGAAAGGCGCCCGCGACGGATGGTCATGCTCGAAAATTCTGTATATTGAATTGCGAATAGCGCATTTGGGACTGTTGTTCGGCTCGCGAATCTTCGAAACTAGCAGGGATGCGGCGGTTGCGACGGTGTAGGTGGATATGACGCCAAAACGACAAGGGCCGGGGTCTCGGCGGCCCAAACGACACAAGAGCAGGGGAGAGCGCAAGCGCTTGATCGTGATTTCGATTGCGGAGCGGAAGGAGTCTCCTCTCATCGCGGAACTGGCGCGCAGGCTCGATGAAGAGCAACAAAAGAGCGGGATGCTGAAACCGGAATTTGCCGCCTTCATCGGAATATCCGGATCTCAGTACCGCTACGTTCGCACGCATGAAGCCAATCCGACGATCGAAGCGCTGTGCAGAATGGCGAGCGCTCTCGACATTTCGGTTTACGAGCTGTTGGAAGGCAAGGAGCTAGGCGATCGGCGAAACCTCGATCGCTGGGGGATGTCGAAAGCTTTCGGGGAGGTCTTCAAGGCGAAAATGGACGCGAGCGGGCTGGAACGCGAGGAGTTCATCAAAGTCGCGAATATTTCGATGCCGCAATATTACCTCGTGATGCGCGGCCTGGTGAATCCAACGATTTTGACGGCGGTGGAAATCGCGAAGCGCCTGGAGTTGACCGTTTGGCAATTGCTGGGGGTCGAGCCCTGGGATGGCCCGCCGAAAGCGGCGGTTGAGACGACGGCTATGACGGCGGCTGGTTAGTCGGGAGTGTTGGGACTCTTGCGCGCTGCATCGAAAGGGCCTGAGCGGAATCGAACGAGGGGGAGTAGATGAAAGGAGCGCTGCTTTTGGTCGTTCTCCCTGTGATTCTTTTAGGACCGGCTGGCGAGTCCAGGGCGGAAAGAACCGCGCTGGTTCAAATGTATAATTCGCCGGAGATGAACCTCGAGGAGATCGACAGTTCCATATTGGATCAAGTCGGGGCAGGGGGACGCATCAATTTCGCGTTCAATGTGCTGAGCGATTCCACGATCATGGAATCGCTGCGCGGAGCGGCCGAACGCGGCGCTGTCGTGAGAATTTATCTCGATCCCCGCGAACTGGAAAAATTGACGCTCTCGAACGATCACCCCTTGGTGAAACTCTCTCGCACTCGCAACGTGGAAATCAAAGTGAAAGGCCTAAAGGACGGGTTGATGCTCTTGAAATCCTACTCGGTGAACGGGGTGCTGCTGCGAACGGGTTCGGCGAACGAGTCGCAATCGGGATTGGAACGGCAAGACAACGATCTTCTGGTCATTAGCGACAAGCCGACGGTGTCGAGCTTCGATCATAAATTCGAAGTGATGTGGGCTCGCCCGTCGAACACGAAATTCAACTACCAGTGAGGGGTTCGAAGCGCTCCTATCCGGTTAAAACAGATAGCCACTACATGTAGAGTGGCCGGTGAGCCGTACCGAAGCCGTCTGATTGGCTGTACGTGACCTCAAGCTGCCATTCGCCGACCCCCTTGAGGCATGAGACCGATTTCATAGACTCGGTCTAAGCGCTTCTTTTGTCCCTCCGGAATAGTCGGTCAACCAGCCCACGGCTATGATCACCAGTCCCATGAGCAGGTAAAAACCGAATGCCGAGCCGCCATCGGAAAATTTCGGCAGGAAGGCGACAAGCAGCAATGCGGGACCAACGATTCTTTCGATCCATCCGTGAATCCAAAATGGCAGCCAAGGGCGCCAGCCTAGCGGGAAATCCGTTACTAGCGTGAGCGCCAAATGCACGCCGGCCAACGTCCAGGACAGCAATGCCGGCAGGCCTTCGAGCCCCAACAGTTTTGGCGCTAACAGAAACACGGCGACTGTTACATAGTCCAGGTAGCCGTGTGCGCTTGGCGTGATGGGCTTCATGAGCTTTCTCCTTCTCGGCAGCGGCGGAAGGGACGTGGCCGCGCGAGGGGAAAATCTAACGATCCACCATTCGCAAGTCTGTAATCGAGATTACAATTCGATCCGCCTCGATTACGCGGCCGACTCTAGCGCGATATGATTCACGCATATCAGCTCCCGTCGGTAATCCAGCACGCCCCGGCGACGCAGGGCGTTCATGGCCTTGGTCACTGCAGGTCGACTAGCGTAAACGAGATCGGCGATGTCCTGTTGAGTGAGCGGAATCTCAAGCGCATACCCGTGTGGGCACGGCGTCCCAAACACCAGGGCCAGTTCGCGCAAGGTTTGAATGAGTCGCGTCTCGACCGTGTTAGTGAGGATAGTGATCAGTTTCCGTTCCGTCCGTTTCTGCCAGGCTTCGAGTTCGGCGCAGAGGAAAGCGGCGAATTGCGGACTCTCGCCTACGAGACTGTTCAGCTCCTCATGCGTAACTTTGGCTACGTGAATTTCACCCAACGATGTCGCCGTGTGTTCCGATATATGTGCCGCCAATGTGCTCCCGAATACGCCGCCCGGTCCCATCACATCGGTGGTTAGTTGAATTCCTCCTTCCGTGATGTGAGAAAGTTTGACGATTCCCTTGAGCAGCCAAAAGAGACTCGCCAGTCGGTCGCCCTGTCGGTAAACGACTGCCCTATCGTGAAAATCCAAAGTAACGAGGGACGGGGCAATCGTCCTCCAACGAGTGATCTCATGTTCTGACAGCATCAACTATACCCTACGATGCCGGATGGGTCGCCTTTGCCCTCCGTGTTCGAAACAAGAATAGGGGCGCTGAGAGAATGGGTAGAAGCTAAAGCACCGCCGTTCTTGCAGCTGCAATTATGGAACCGCGCGCGAAGGTCCGCAAATTGGCGCAGTGCCGCCGCAGGAAGAATGGCTGCGGCATCCCGATATCTAGTGGGCGTCGGTCTTAACCGGACAGGCACGCTTCGACCTTCGGTCGCCGTTGGCTCGAAGAGCCGTGCCGGGATTTTGCATGGCGGCGTTCATTTGAGAAGCGCGGCGGATTTTGAAGCGGCGGATTGCAATTCGAGAATTTGCGCGAAGTCGGCGCCGATGATGGGCGGCCGCGCTATCCAAACGTCGAGTTCGGAATGACGCGCGAAGAAGGCGAGCGCGTTGGAAAGGCTCGGGGCGTCATAATCGGCATAGATGGTGACGCGGCGAACGCTCGGCGGGAGCGTAACGACGCCAAAGCGATCGGCGCCGAGCGTCGCCCATACGGGAGCGCCGTTTTCGAGAAGCGATGCGGCCCATGCGGTTTCGAATCCTTCGGCGAGGCCGAGATGCTCGGCGACGGGAGCAAGGCGCAGCAGAGCGTCGCCGAGCGGGCCAATGGCGCGGCGCGGGTGTTCGACCTCGGCTTTGCGACGGCCGGAATGATGGAGGAAGGTGAGTTGGACGGCGACGATGTCGCGCGACGGCGCTTGAACGGCGGCGACGAGGCAGGGAAAGCGGCGGGTTTCGTCGTAGCGGTAGGATCTGAGGAAGCGGATGGTTTTGGGCGGGCTCGCCGGCAGAGAGCGCGAGCGCAAATAGGTTTCGGCGGGTGTGCCGGCGACGTCGATCGCCGCGCGCCAGAGCCGCAAGGCGAGGTCGGTCGTGGTTTTGACTGCGCGGCGCGGCGGAACGCCGCCGCCCGGAGTGGCGGGAGCGCGTAGAGGCGAAGCGTCTGGCGCGAGCTTCCGCAAGGCGGCGAGTACCTCGCGGGGATCGCAGCCGGCGAAGCAATGAACCATCAGGCCGCGATCGCCGTCAGACACGCCAAGGGATGGTCGAAGATCGCCGCGTCCTTTGCCGTGGCTGCGCACGGGGCAGCGACAGAGGTAGCCTGCTCCTTCCGGCTTCCCGGCAAGGATTTTGGCGATGTCGGCGGCGCGCTGCTGCATCGGCCCTCGGCCGCTATTGCGCGCGCTCGGCGTCGCGCAACGCCTTGTTCAATATTGCGGTGGGGTGGGGCAGGTCGCGCGCGATCCAAAGCCCGCGTTTGGCCTTCTGAGCTTCGCCTTCGGCGACGGCGTATTGCAGGTTCACAGGTTTGCCGTTGGCGTCGGTGGCGGCGAAGGCGAAACCCTGAGTCACCATGACCGTTCCGAGGTCCAACGTGTTCGCGCCGACGTGAGCGGCGCATACGGTGTAGATCAGGGGCGGCGATGCGGTTTGCGCGACGGCGGTGCACCGGGGTTTGGTGTCGCGAATGAGCGCGGCGAGATAGGCGATGGACGCTTCGCCGCAATCGAGTTTGGCGCCGGCGGGATTGGTGAAAGTGGTTCCGCGAATACAGGATTGAATGCCATAGAGGCGAAAGGTCTGGCCGTTTTGTCCCCAGGTGTCGCCGGTTTGAAACTCGACGCCGCTTTGCGGAATTTCGAAAACGGGGAGGGGCTTCGTGGCACCCTGCGCGGGAGGGGGCGGCGAGGCTGCGCCAGATTGCTGCGCCAGGGCGAGCGGAGCGAGTAGTAGCGGCGCAAGGAAAAAAGCGAGGGCGCGCGCAAGGTCACGGGGGAGGGGCAACGACATTGGTGCGGCCCTCGGGTTCAAGCGACGCTGGCGGGAAGGTTGACGGGCGCGTTACCGGGGCTGGGCGATATGACGCCGCCGGGGTTCGCGCCGCTGCCGGGACAATTGGTCCCGCCATTGTTGGTGGGGGTCGTCGTCCCGCCGTTTTGACAGGTGGAGGCAGCCTGATTGATTTTGTTTTGTATGGCTTTGCCCCAGGAACAAATGCTTTGCCCATTGCCATCGAGATTCGCCGTGCCATTGCGCAGCGTGGCGCCGGTGGCGATGACGCCGCCATTTCCGGAGGTTGGACATGCGCCTCCGCCTTGCAGCGCTGCGACATCGTTTTTGCAGATGAGCGGACCGAATTGGAAACAGGCCGCTAGCGTGCCGGGGGTCACATTATACCCGCCGACTTGACCGTTGTTGGCCAGGGTTTGATATGCGCCCGATGTGTTGGAATTGCCGACCTGCTTGGCCCAGGTGTCGACTTGAGTTTGGAGTGATGAGTTTAGGTACTGGCTGGAGCTCGTACCAGCAGGAAGATTGGAACTGGTGAGCTGAAGGACGCCGAAATTATTGCCGTTGCTCTCGCATGTGTTTCCACCTGATTCGGCGATGCCGGCGCCGCCAAAGGTGCACGAACTGCTTTTGAGCGCTTGGCTTGCATAGGGGGAATTTTGAATTGCTTGGGATATTTGTGCAGCAGAGTACTGCTGATTTGCGCAGCCGGCTTGGAGATAGGCAAAGGCCGAGTTCGTCGAAAGAAAATATGCCGCCACGGCGGCTGCGAGCGTTCCGAGGCGCATCGTCGTCTCCGATCGAGATTTCAATTTAGAGGCACGGTGAGGTTCATGTCGGAGCGCACGCCGTCATAGACGTCGAAGAAGGAGAGCGTGCGAGTCGCCGGATTGAGCGAAACGATGGTTTGATATTGCTTTTGCGCGTTTGAGGCAGCGTCGTAGCCTTTGACGCCGCGAAGGGAGGAAACGAGAAAATTGGGGAGTTCGCTGATGAGCCGTGTGCCGCTATTGCGAAGTTCGACCAGGCGAGCAGGGCAAAATCTCGAGTTGGGCAGGCCGGTGTTCGAGCAGTTGTTGTTGATTGCCGAAACTATGTAGGTATGCCCCTGAATCTCAACGGTCACGGTGAAAACCTCCGCAACCAGAGGGACGTCGTGCATGCCCGGCTGGGTTTGGAGGCGCCTTTGAAATTTGAGCAGACCCGGAATCTGGTCGCGCCAAATTTGCAGTTGAGGATTCGTCGCGGGGTTCGCCGTCAGTGAGATCGTTTCCGCGAGCAAGCGATGTTCGATTGTCGGCTGCTGCTCCGCGAGAGCCGGGCGGACGACGAGGAGCGCAGAAACAAGAATGAAGAGCGTTTTTGATAGCCTCATAATTTTCTCGTTCGCGCGCGCGCAAACTTTTTTGGCGCGCTCAGACAGGCGGCAAAGACTGAGGGCGAAAGGCGGCGCCAGGGGTTGTGCGGAACACTCGAGTGGAGCGAACCCTTGACGCGGCCAGCCGTCGCCTGCCGTTGAGTCGTCCGCAATTTTCGTCACGGAAAAAAGCGAAGAGCTGACATGGGGGAAATCCTCGATCCTCGAGCTCGGATGGATGACCTATTTCGCGACTCCGACATCGGCTGGATGCAAGAGAACGGTTTGAGCACACTGTGCGATGTCGGTATGTGATACCGTGTAGCGAATTTTGAACGCGCGCACATTTACATCGTAGGAAACGAGCGTCGTGGTCGCCGTCGAATCCTCGATCGGGCCTTCCCCGGTTTTCAGAAGGAAGCAGGCCGCGCCGTCGATGATCGAGTAGTGATCGCCCTCGAAGGTGACGAGCCGCATGGGGCAGACTTTGATTTTAGCGGCGAGCGACGGCGACGGATATTCGTCGGTGCAGACGTGCGGAGTGTGAAGCACGGTGAGCACGACGAGCTTGCTTTGGAAATAGATCGAGAAGTTCCACTCGGATGCGCCGCGATTGCCAACGACGTAGCTCATCGCGGGGTTCGGCTTCTGGCCTGGGAGCAGTGCAGGGGGCGGCTTGCCGTTGCTCTCGTCGAGGCGGTCTTGCCAAATCGAGGCGTAGGCTTCTGCTTCGCCGGTTGGCAAGGCGAGGTCGTAATGCGCCACCGGGCGCCACGCCTCTGGGTCCGATGTGAACTGCGGATTTTGCGACGGCGTTGGGGGCATCGTCGCGAGCTGCGCGAAGGGCTGGGCTGACGGAATGGCCCCGACGGCGAGAGCGGCTCCAAGAGCGAAGATCGAAGAGCGCATCAGCGAGTCCGGCGAAGGAATTGGAGCGCTCTGCGGCCGCCCTCGGCGACGTGACGAATGGCGGCCACGCCAACAAAGAACATCCCGAGCGTCGGGATGAGAATCAGAAGCGCGGTTGCGTTGCCGTGAAGCTGGGTCACGGCATGCGGGAACAGCACGCTGTTGATGACGTATTCCAGCGGATAAAGGACGTAGCCGAAGATCTGGACGGCCGAGGTGTCGAGCCAATCCACGATGACGACGAAGGCCACGATGCCCCAGACCGACAGGACCGCCGGATAGAGCCCCGATGAGCCGCTCGCGCGCGCAAAATTTTCCGCCTCGATGATTTCGAACTCGCGGTGCGAGCAAGATCGCATTTTCTCCTCCAAAGCCGAGCCGAGGTAATAAGTTGCCTCCCGGGAGAGACCGCATTCCCTGCATAGGCCATTCATTTTCATATATTACATCGCTATTGCCATTGCAATATAATTTGGTTAGGGAGGGATCGACAAAGGATTTCCACCCATGCGCTACGCACTGGTTTTTGCCTTGGCGGCCTCTTGGACAGCCAGCGCTCACGGAGAAGAAGCCGAGCCGGGCGTCCTCAGGGAGCGCGGACGAACGGTGGTGGTCAGGCGCCAAGCGCCCGAGAAAACTCCCGCGGCCCAGCCGGAATGTTCGGCGTGGATGGACGCGGCCAGTTTGCGCGATCTCGTCAGGCAGGAAGCGCGAAAGCAGGGCGTCGACGAAAAGGCGGCGCTCGCAATCCTCAATCAAGAATCGACGGATGGCGAGCAGGTCAACTCGCCGAAGGGCGCCCGTGGTCCAATGCAGCTGATGCCGGCCACCGCAGCTCAGTACGGCGTCAAGGACATATGCAACCCGGTGGAGAACGTAACTGGCGGCGTGGCCTTCCTCAAAGATCTGATGGCGCAGTTTCAGGGCAATCTGATGCTGGTCGCGGCGGCTTACAACGCGGGTAGCGAGCGCGTCTACAGGTCGAACGGCGTACCGCCGAACGCGGAAACAGTGCGCTACGTCGCCTCCGTCACCAACAAATATTACGGGCTCGGCGAGTTGACGGTTCGCCGCGGGAAAAGCGCGGCGAGACGCGCAACGGATGGTTCCCCGCTGCAGGAAGTCTCGCGCGCTCCCACTTCAAAGCCCGAGCCGTACAAGGGCCAGCAATGGATAGGCGGTTCGGTTCTTTACGTGAGTTCCGACGAGGAAGGAGACGGTCGATGAAACGCATGAGTCTGTCGAAGGTCGCTTGGGTGATCGCTGCGCTGGCGATGCTCGCGGTATTGACGAGTTCGGACGCAGCCTGGGCGACTGGCTCTACGTTTCAGCCACTGAACACGGCTCTGACCAGCGTGCTCACCTTCATGACGGGCACGTTCGCGACGACCGCGGCGACCGTCGCGGTGGCGGCGGTCGGATTCCTGGCTTTGACCTCGCGCATTCCTTGGTCCTGGTGCTTTTCCGTCGTGATCGGTGTCGCCCTGATTTTCGGCGCCGCGCAGATCGTCCAGTCACTCACCTCCGGAATGGGTGGCGGCTGAATGCGTGCACAGGCGCAACCTCGCCTCGATCCTCTCGTGGGTGGCCTAACTCGGCCGCCCATGATGGTGGGGATTCCATACACGCTCTTCGTGATGGAGTTTTGCATCGTCGTGCTGATCTTCATCAACACGAAAAACCTGCTGATGTTCCTGCTGGTGATCCCGATCCACGGCATCGCATACGCCTTGACCGTAAGGGACAATCGCTTCGTGGACATTATCCTGGTTCGCTTCGGCAAATGCCCCGTCACGCGCAACCATCGCTTTTGGGGCGGCGACTCTTACAAACCGTGAATTGGAGGAAAGAATGGCCAGGCTGGCGAAGCACATTCTGAACTCTATGACGTTTGGGCGTACGGATGCGCGGGAAGCATCCGTCGCACAGCACGTTCCCTACATGCGTCACGTCGAAGAGGACATGCTCAAGACCAAGGAAGGCCACTTCATGATGGTCGTCAAGGTCGGGGGCTTTTGCTTTCAAACCGCCGATCAGGTGGAAATCGACATGCGGCTGTCCAGTCGCAACACGATCGTTCGTTCGATGAACGACAGCCGCTTTGCGGTGTGGTCGCATATCGTTCGCCGTGAAGTGACGCCGGAAATCGGCGGCGACTTCGACAATTTCTTCTGCGCCGAGTTGAACCGCCGCTACATGGAGACACAGGTTCACAAGCGCATGTTCGTGAACGATCTCTACGTCACGATCATTCGCCGCGGCTTTCAAGGCAAGGTCGGCATGGCCGACAAAGCCACAAATTTCTTTCGTAAGGGAATGGGTGTCGATCCGGCTGAATTGCAGGCGGAGGCCAAGCGGGAGTTGCGCGACACGGTCGGCAATTACTGCAAGGAAATGGCGAGCTATGGCGCGCGCGTGCTGGGCTGCGCGATGCGCGAGGGCGTCGTCTGTACTGAAATCGGCGAGTTTCTGGCGCTGTTGCTCAACGGCGGGACGCCGCTGTCGATGGCGCTCCCGCGCATGGGCCTCGACGAATATCTGCCGACGAAGCGGATTACCTTCGGCAAAAAGGCGCTCGAATTCCGCGGCGGCACGCAAAGCGAAGCGCGCTTTGGCGGCATGCTGTCGATTCGCGAATATCCGGCCTATACGGGCGCCGGGATGTTGGACGGACTGTTGCGCGTTCCGCACGAAATGATCGTTTCGCAGTCCTTCGCACTCGAAGACCGCGCGCCGGTGATGTCGCATGTGGCGAAAGTCGAGCGCCAGATCGCCGCCTCCGACGAGAAGGGAACCGCGGTCGAGACGGCCATAAACATCGCGCGCAACGAACTGGTCACGGGCCAAACGGTGCTCGGCTATCATCATCTGACCGTGTGCGCGCTCGGCCGCCGTCTGCGCGATCTCGAAAAATGCGTTCAAGAAGTAACGCAAGAGCTGCAAAATTTCGGGACGATCGTAGTGCGCGAGGACATGAATGCGGAGCCATGCTTTTGGGCGCAGCTTCCGGGGAATTTCAGTTACATCGCGCGGCGCTCGCTGATTTCCTCCCGAAACTTCGTGGCCTTCGCGTCGCTGCACAATTTCGCCGTGGGCAAGAAAGACGGCAATCGGTGGGGACCGGCGATCTCCATTTTGGAGACGACGAGCCAAACCCCATACTTTTTCAATTTTCATCGTCGCCAAGTCGGCAACTTCACTGTCACGGGGCCGACGGGCTCCGGCAAGACGGTGGGACTCGGTTTCCTGCTCTGTCAAGCGATGCGCGTCCATCCGCGGCCGCGCGTGGCGTTCTTCGACAAGGACCGCGGCGCCGATCCACTCATCCGTGCGATGGGAGGAAGCTACGAGGTTCTCTCACCGGGAACGCCTACGGGCTTCAATCCGCTGCAACTCCCGGGAAGCGCGGAGGACCGGAAGTTTCTCGAAGACCTGATAAAATTCATGGTTCGGCCTCAGGGCGGTTCCGATCTCGGCGCACAGCAAATCAAGATCGTTGAGGGCGCGGTCGAGCAGATTTTCGGCGTTCCGATGCGGGAGCGGTGTTTCGCCGACGTGACGCAACTGCTGCGAGGCTCCGAGCGTCTGGGGCAGGAAGATTTGGGGTCGCGCTTCGAAGTGTGGACGAAGGCGCGCGGCTGGCTGTTCAACAATCGAGTGGACGCCTGGACGGCGACGAACGGCATTTTCGGTTTCGACATGACGAAGGTGCTCGACGACGACGATATTCGCACGGCGGCGCTCGGTTACATTTTCCATCGCATTGAAAGCATGATGGACGGCACGCCGATGATGCTCTTCATCGACGAAGGCTGGAAAATTCTCTCCGACGACAAGTTCTCCGGCTTCTTGAACGATAAGCTGAAAACGATCCGCAAGCTCAACGGAATCGTCGGCTTCGGCACGCAATCGGCAAAAGACATCATCTCTTCGCCGATGGGCCATACGCTGCTCGAACAAACGCCGACGAACATTTTCTTCCCCAATCCCAAAGCGGACGAGTTGAGCTACGTCGACGGCTTCAAGCTTTCGGAGCGCGAGTTCGAATGGGTCGTGAACACCCATCCCGACTCGCGCCAGTTTCTCATCAAGCACGACCAGGATTCCGTGATTGCACGGCTCGATCTTTCGAGCCTGCTCGACATGGTGAAAGTGCTGTCCGGCAATGTGGACAGCGTTCAGGAATGCGAAGAGCTTCGCGCGAGGGTGGGTGACGATCCGCGCGTGTGGGTCCCGCTTTTCTGCAATTGGAGGCAATCGTCACGGGAGGCGGCGCATGAGGCGTAAAGCGATCCTTTTTGCACTCGCTGGCGTTTGCGTTGGGCAGAGCGCCAGGGCGGACATTCCCGTAACAGACGCCCCGCGGGAGACGACGGAAAAGAGCATTTCCGACTGCATGACGAAGGCGCGGGTCTATAAGCAGCAAACCCAGCAGCCTTCGCAAGGCATTCGGCAGAGCGTCAACACTCCCGGCCCGTCGGGTGTGCCGAGCGCGGGATCGACCGTGGTTTCCGGGACCGGCGTCACCGCGCCATCCGGCGGACAGGTTTCGGGCGTCGATTTCAGTCAGGTGCTGATGGTTGCGCCGGGCGGCGGCCAAAGCGCGGGAGCCATCAATCTCAAAACCGTGGCTCAGACCGTCGCGTCCTTGGGCGCCGTGCCGAACGCCCTGAGTTCGAACAATTCGAACACTCAGGCCGCGAGCACGATGATGGGTGTTTTGGCGCTCACGCAATCGGCGTGGAATCAGAACAGCACGGCGCGAACCAACAACGGCGCATTGTGGAACCAGGTGATCCAGCTGGCGACGGTGACAGCGCAACTCGTGAACCAGCGGGGCGTCAACATGACCAGTGGCGCGAGCCTGCTCTCGATGGGGCTGACGTTCAGCGCCAATACGGCGACGTTCATTGGCGCGCAACAGAACGCCGACACGAACGCGGTGGTCGTCGCGGCTCCGCGGACGAAATAACGCAAGAGAGCAAGGAAAAGGGCAATGGCGAGAAAGGCGATAGTTTCTGCGATCGCAGTGGCGGCGCTGCTCCATGCGGGAGGCGCGGGCGCGCAAGTGCCGGTGATCGACACCGCGACGTTGACGCAGGCGACGCAGACCGCGGCGAACACCGCGCAGATCATGCAGACCAATCAACAGATCATGAATTATACGCAGCAAACGCTGGCGGCGGTGACCGGCAACCGCTCGACGGGGAATCTTTCGTCGATCGGCTTGAGCGGCGGCTTCTCCATGTCCAGCCTACCGGGACTTTCGCAGCTTCTCGGCGGCGGCGGAATTTCGATGGCGGGGCTCGGGTCGTTCGGCTCCATCGCCTCGTCGATCATCAACGGGCTCAATCTCGTCAAGACGCTGACGGGCGCAAGTTCGGCGTCGACCCCGACCGATCTCGCCTATACGGGCGCGGTGAATACCGCCGCCGCCGTGACTGCCGCCGTCGCCGGCGCGCAAACGGCGGGCTCGTCGCGTTCCACGGCGTTCCAAAGCGGGGCCGGTCAGATTGGCTCGGCGCCCGACGTCAAGGGCTCGATCGACCAGAACTCGCAATTGGTCACGCAAAACGGACAAACGATCAATGAATTGATCGGAACCGTCAATCTGACCAACGCCGCGCTCAATGCGCAGCAACAGCAAGACCTCGCGGCGCAGTCGAAGCTGTCGACGATGTGGACCTATAACCCGGCGCAAGCGACGCTCACCGGGAATTGATCGAAGGAGGCCGCAATGAAGGACGTTTTGAGGAGGGCGGCGATCGTCGCCCTCGCGGTTGCATTCGTGGGTCTGTCGGCTTGCGCGCACAAGGATTTGGTAGCGCCCTGCTATCGCGACACATCGCTCTGGTGGTCCGGATCGGCGTTGGCCGCGGCGAGCGATTGCGGGCCGCTTCTTCCTGTCAATCGTTGAGAGCGAAGGAAGGTCCTGATGGACATCATCACGCAGCTTTTCCAGAAGGTGGATGGTGTGGCGGCTTCGGCCATCCAGCAAATCTACCAATCCCTGTCGCAAGGGCTGCTGCCGGTCTTCACGATCGCTCTCACCATTTACGTCACCTACTGGGGTTATGAAATGATCTACGGGCGCGCGCCATTGACCGCGGGCGCCTTCATCTGGCGGATCGTTCGCATCGCCTTGATTTACAGCCTCGCCTTCGGCTGGTCGGACTTTTCCACGATCGTCGTCGGCACATTCACGCGAGGCGCCGACGGCGTTGCGTCGGCGGTTTGTACAGGCGTCGGCGGCTCGAACTGCGGGACGCCCGAAACTTCCGTCTCTTCGACGCTTTCGACGCTTTTGACCAACGCCTTGAACGCGGGCAAAACCATCGCCTCCTCGGGCGGGTGGGGCGCGGCCATCGGCCTGTCGCTTCTCGCGATCGTCTTGATGATCGCGACGATCATTTTCATCGCGATCGCTATTCTGTACGTGCTGGTGGGAAAGATTGCGCTGTTTTTGTTGCTGGGTCTCGCGCCGCTGTTCATCGCAATGGCGCTGTTCGATTTCTCCTCGGCGCTGTTCACGGGATGGCTGCGGACTTGCGCGCAATACGCTCTCGTGCCCGTCATCGTATACGGGATTCTCGGCTTTCTTCTCACGCTGATGAATCAAACGATCGCCAATCTTGCGGGCGTAACCGACATTTCGTCGGCGATGACCTACGTCGCGCCTTTCCTGGTTCTGTGCGTCGTGGGCAGCGCCATGCTGCCGATGTCCCTGACGATCGCGGCTTCGATCGCCGGCGGTCATTCCCTGGCCGGCGTCGATTACAGCGCCGCCACCTTGGGGAGGCGCATGGGATTTGGAATGGCCTGGCAGGGCCTTTCAATAGGCGGCGCGTTCCTCGGCGGCGCGGCGCTTCGACAGTTGGGGTTGCGGTCCGCCGGCGGGAATGCGGCGGCCGGGCAAAACACGGTGCAAAGCGGCGCCGGAGGCGGGGTGCGAAGTGATCCCGCAGCCGAACAGGTCATGGGCGCGCTGATTGGCGCCCGCGCCGCAGACCTGCGCGAAATCAACCGAAGAAACAACGAAGAGAAATAAGGACTGACGCATGACGACGGATGCGGGCGACGGGCGGCCCAGCCCTTTGGTGAAGGGCCATTATTACGAGGATGGCGCGCGCTGGGAGCGCGACATCTACCGCCGCTTGGAATTGTCACGCAATAGCTGGCGCGTCGTCTCCGTGGTGCTGTGTCTGGCGCTCTTTGGCGCGCTCTGGTCGCTGCTGGCGCTGATCCCCCTGAAATCGACGGAAGTGGTGACGCTGCTCGTCGATAAGGCGACGGGCTTCGTCGAGGTGGCGCGGCCCTTGGAAGAGGGTGGGCCGATCTCGCAACGCGAGGCAGTGACGCAAGCGGCCATCGTCCGCTACATCCGGGCGCGCGAGACCTACGACCCTCCGGCGCTACGCGACAATTTCGAACTCGCGTCTCTGCTTTCGGCGGCAACGGCCAGCAAGGAGCTGACCGAACTCTACTCCCCTGGCAATCCCGACAATCCGGCGAAGCTTTGGGGAGTGACGGGACGCATCAAGGTCTACGTCAAGAGCGTGAACTTTCTGACGAACGGCTGGATGCAAAACCCAAAAACGCAGGCGACGGCCGCCGTGCGCTTCATGACGACGCGCACTACGGAGCGCGAGCAAATCGTTCAGCATTGGGCGGCGAACGTGCGCTTTCGCTACACGAACGAACCGATGAAAAACGAATGGCGTTTCGACAATCCGCTCGGCTTCCAGGTGATCGAATATCGTAAGGATCAAGAATCCGTCATTCCCGCGACGACGGGGGCCCCACAACAATGAAGCGCATTCTTTGCCTCGGCGTCGTCTTGACGACGGCGCTCGCGCCTCCTGCGAGAGCAGAACGCTCGCCAACACCGGTGGTCGCGGATTCACGCATTCGCACGGTTCCTTTCGAGCGCGACAACGTCGTCACGGTTTGGGGAACGCGCGGGGTTTCCACGATCGTCGTGCTTGGCGAGGACGAGAAGATCGAGACCGTTGCTCTCGGCGACTCGCTTGCCTGGCAGGCGGTGCCGGATCAATCTAAGCGCTATCTCTTCATAAAGCCGCTCGATAAGGGCGCGGTCACGAACATGACCATCGTGACGCGCAAGCGCATTTACAGCTTCATTCTGCGCGCGGACTCGCAATCCGCGCATCGGGTCGTCTTCAAAGTGCGCTTCACCTATCCAGAGGATGAAGCCGACGCGCGCCTCATGGAAAAGGCGCGCGAGTTGGCGTCGTTTCCCAACATGCGAAACGCGAAGCGCTCGGGCGTTCGCAATTTCGACTACAGTTACAAGGGGAGCGTCACCCTCAAACCGGAAAATGTCTTCGACGATGGGACGAAGACGTATTTTCGCTTCTCCGGTGAGGTTCCGGGAATTTTCGTCGTTAACACCGATCGCAGCGAAACGCTGATGAACTATCGGCGTGAAGGCGAAATGATCGTCGTCGACAAGACGGCGGGTCAGTGGACGATGCGCAACGGCGACGAAACGGCCTGCGTCTTCAATTTGCGCGCTTCGAGCCGCCCCGAACCGAAAACGCGAGAGAACGACGTGCAAGCCAATCTGCAGGGCGTTCACGCACCGGAAGAAAAGAGCCTCCTGACGCAAGTGCTGGGAAGCGACCCTTTTTCCGCTCCGACGAGCAACGGCTTGTCGAGCTTGGGACAATGAGAGGCTTGGAGTTTTAAGATGGCCGCCGATTTCGACGAAGAAAGCCGACTCGCGAACGAAACGGTGACGCGCCAAGCGTCCAATCCGAGCGTCATGGTGGCGATGGTGATGGCGGCGGTCCTCGCGCTGATTCTCGGTCTCGTTTGGTACACCTCTTCCAAAAAAGGGGGAAAGCCCCAAAACGCCGGCGAAGAGTCTTTCGCGACGGCGAGGCTGCAACCCGGCGTTTCCTTCGACAAGCCTCCGCCGAAGCCAGAGGAAAATAGATTTGTCATTGCTCCGCCTCCACCGGCGGCGGCGACGGTCGTCGCGCCGCCGACTGGAGTTGTGGTCCAGCAAGCGCCCGTGGACGACAGCGAAGCACGCCGGCTGGCGGAATTGGAAAGGCTTCGTAAGGAAGAGGTGGCCAGGCGCGAGGCGCGACTGCGCTCCCCCATGCTGGTCGTGAACGACCGGGAAGGAACGGCTTCGGTCGACGGTTCCGCACATCTGACAGCGGAAGAAAAGGAGGGAGACGCCAACCGCAGGTTTCTCAAGAACGCCGAAAACGACGTTGTTCGGGCGCGCGCCACGAAGAATCATCGCACGGATGCGCTCGTGCCGCAGGGCTTCATGATCAAAGGCATATTGGAAACGGCGATCAGTTCGGATTTGCCGGGCAATGTGCGAGCGACGACGACCGAAGACGTCTATTCCTTCGACGGTCGGCGTGTGCTCATCCCCAAAGGAACGATGCTGACGGGCGAATATCGCTCGGGCCTCAATCGGGGTCAGTCGCGCATTTTCATCGTGTGGACGCGGATGCTGCGCGCCGATGGCGTCTCGCTGATGCTGGGCTCGTACGGAACCGACAGTTTGGGGCGCTCCGGCCTGACCGGCGAAGTGGACAAACATTTCCTCGACAGATTCGGCAATGCGGCGCTGCTGACGATCACGGGGGGCGTGGCGCAATTCGTCGCGCAGCTTGGACAAAACAATCAAAACCAAGCCAGCAATCAGACCTACGCTTTCGATCCGACGACCGGGACGCTGATCCCGATCGGGGGTGGAAGCTCGCAAAATCAGATTGCGCTCAACGCGCGCAGCATCGGCGCGCAAACGATGTCGCAGAGCGTCCAGAAAATGGCCGAGGAGGCTCTGAAGGACGAGATTCACATTCCGCCGACGATATACGTCGATCAGGGAACGCGCATCATCGTTTTCGTGAAGCGCGATCTCGATTTCGAAGATCTCTATCCGGACCCTGTGAAAGAGGCGCTGTATGAACTCAAGCACCCCAATAGACGAGCGCGGGGCGATCGGGATCCCTCTTTGGGAGTCCCTGCCGGTGTTCTTCCGCCAAGCGGCGGAGCCAATTCGTCAATGGTTACAAAACCCTGACGTCATCGAAATCTGCGTCAACGGGCCGGGAGAAGTTTGGGTCGAAACCCTCGGCAAATCGGCGATGGAGCGGTTCGAGGTCGAAGAGCTGACCGAAACGGCGGTAAGGCGGCTTGCGGAGCATGTCGCCGCCGCCACCTCGCAATCGGTCAACTCCTCGACGCCGCTCCTGTCCGCCGCCATGCCGCATGGTGAGCGATTTCAGGGCGTGCTGGCGCCGGCCGCCCCGAGCGGCGGCGCCTTTTCGATCCGCAAGCAGGTCATCGCCAATCTCGATTTGAGCGACTACGCGCGCATGGGCGCTTTTGAGGGTGTGAGGATACGCGGTCCTGCCAAGCCCGATCTCGACCATTACCCGGAAGTCGAAACGGAGCTGGCGTCTCTGCTGCAAGACGCCTCCCCCGAAGGCGTGCGAAGAGCCCTGACGTTTGCGGTGAAAAATCACGTCACGATGATTATTTCGGGCGGAACGTCGTCGGGAAAGACGACCTTCCTCAACGCGCTTCTCAAAGAGGTCCCTGATAGCGAGCGCGTCGTGTCGATCGAGGACACGCGCGAGCTGCAACCGCCGCAACCCAACTGGCTCTCCTTGCTGGCGTCGAAAGGCGGGCAGGGGCTCGCACAGGTTTCCATTCAGAATTTGCTCGAAGCCAGTCTTCGTCTTCGTCCCGATCGCCTGTTTCTCGGCGAAATTCGCGGCGCGGAAGCCGCGACGTTTTTGCAAGCGGTCAACACGGGCCATCCCGGCTCGTTGACGACGCTGCACGCCGATAGTTGTCATGGCGCTTTCGAGCGCCTGGCGCTGATGACGCTGCAATCCGATTTGAAGCTCACCAAAAGCGAAATCATGGAATACGTGCGCTCGGTGGTTCCGATGGTCGTCCAACTGCGCCGCCGGCCGACGCGCGGCGTGTCGGAAATCTATTTTCGTGGCTTTGCGAAAAAAACGTAAGGGGCGCGAATGCGGGTCTTCGCTTATCTCGCTGCTGGCGTCGCGACTTTGCTCGCGGCCTTCCTTCTTTGGGAAGCCGCCTTTGCGCTTGCCGTCGCCATGCACTCGCATAGTTGGGCGCTCTGGCAACGCTTCGCGCATGGGTCCGAGCTGCTGTTGCCCGCGCAATCGGCGATGGCGGAATGGGGCAACCCGGTGGTAAAAAAGATCGTCGGGCGCGCGAGCCTCGGCGCAACGCTTGCTTTCGTCATCGTCTCAGTCGGCGCATCTCAGATTTTCAATAATTTTCGAGCCATTCAAGCGCCGAAAGGCGGCGCGCGTTTGGCGACGGCGAAAGACCTGAAGGCGGCGGGTTTGCTGAACGGCCGGCCGGGTTATTCGATCTTTCTCGGGCGCTTCAACGGCGTCGACGTGCGCTATGGCGGACCGAGCCACATATATGTGAACGGCCCGACGCGCTCGGGCAAGGGCATAGGCTTCGTTCTCGCGAACGCGCTCGAATGGTGCGGCTCCTTGATCGGCTTGGACATAAAGCGAGAAATGTGGGCCGAGATCGGCGCGGCGCGCGCGGCGTTGGGCCAAAGGATTTTCATGTTCTCGCCGGGCTCGCCCGAGTCGCATTGTTGGAATCCGTTGGACCTCGTGTCGCCCTGGCCGGAGCGCGCAACGGATGTCACGAACATCGCGCGCAGTTTGATCGCGACGCCGGCGACGGGTGACGCCTATTGGGCGGAAACGGCGCGGGGGCTGTTCGCCGGGCTTCTCGCCTATGTGCTCGATAGCGAAACGATGCGCGGGCGCCGCACGATCAAATCCGCTTTGAAAATGATGAGTCGCGGGCAAAGCCTCGCGAAGGTCATGGGAGATATCCTCGTCGCGGAGCCCAATTTGAACGAGTTCGTCGTCGACAAATTTCGCCAGCACATAGGGCGGGAAGACAAGCAGCGCATGTCGTTCGAAGCGCACATAACGACGGCGCTCGATGCTTGGAACAATGAGCTGGTGGACAAGGCGACCAGCAGAAGCGACTTCAACATTGCCGATTTGCGCCGCACGCCCTTCACGATTCTGATTGGAACGCCGGTCGGAAATTTCGGGACGGTCGAAGCAGTCGTGCGTCTCCTGGTGCAACAGGTGCATGACGTATTGCTCAAAGAGCTGCCCGGGCTGGACGAACCGCACAAGCTGCTCCTCATGCTCGACGAGTTTTATCAATTCGGGCGTATGCCCGAAATCGTCGATCGTGCGCCGCTCGTGGCAGGCTACGGCTTCCAAATTGCGGTGATCGCGCAAGGCCTGACTCAGATGGACGTGCGCTATGGTCGCGCAACCAGGGATATGTTGATCGGCAATATGGACGTGAAACTCTTGATCGGCGTCGGTGACGACACCACGGCGAAATATTGCGCCGAGGAGGTCGGAAAGCATTGGGTGCGGCGCGAGGGGTGGGGAACCTCCGTCGGCGGCGCCGGCTTCATCGGCGGGATGCCGCGCGCCAGTCGGTCGACGCAGGGGCGCTGGGAATTGGAGCCGCTAATGACCGGAGAAGAGCTGCGGCGGCTCGACTCGAAAAAGTCGTTGTTGCTCGTCCGTGGCCATTACGCCGCGGTCATCGGCAAGATTAACTTCTTCAAGGACGCCGGATATAAGCGAAAGGTCGCGGCGGCGGCGGCCTTTAAGAGCCGGCTGAGCATCCCAGCCGTCGGGGAGAGTCAATGGTCTGCGCCAGTGGAGCCTCAGGCGGCGCGCTTGGGGGCCGGCTCGAAACATGACGCAGCGCTGGCGCGCGTCATGGCGGCGGCGGAAGCCGTTTTCGAAGATTGCGAGGTTTTTCGTGCGGCCTTCGTTACGGCCATGAACGAGACGCGAAACGAGCCGATCGCAGATATTTGCAGGCGCCTTCGAACGGAAGCAGAGAGTTTTGAACCGTTGAAGCGTCGTCGCGGGCTTCTGACACGGCCGGGAGCAAGCGTGGACGCGACGCGCGAGCTGCGGGCGGAAATCGTGTCGGCGCGAAATACCTTGAACGCCGATCGCGCGGAACAATTCGGCGGCGGCGGCGATTGGGGGAGCGTGCAAGGCGCTGAGCCAAGACCGGAAACAACGCGGACGAGTGGGGAGCGCGCGGTCAGTGGGGCTGTTGCCGTAGTGACCTCCGCCGGTAGCGAGCCGGCGGCGGCATCGGCGGCGACAGCCGTAAGCGCTGACGTTTCGGGGGTGACGGGTCAAGCCGAGCGAGCTGAGCGAGCCGATGGGGACGTGCTTAAAATGACGTTGGAAGTGAAAAGCGAGACTGAGGCTTTGCGAAAGGTGATTGCCGAAAGGCTCCAAAACGAACCGGAGCTGAGAGAAAAATTCGAAGGGGAAATGGGAACGGCAGGTTTCAAAGCCGAAATGTTCGTCGACACACCCGACGATTTACCAGAACTGATGTAGGCCGGCTTTGCGTGAAGCTGGACCATGCCGGGTGAGAGCGGTGGAGCGATACGGTGCGAAGCGCGCGTCATGAGCGTGGGAAGCCGCTCACGTTTCGCCTCGAAGCTTTTGGTGTCGTCATCGTGGAAACGAGCAGGGAGAAGGCGCCTGCGAATAATCCGCGCGGCGTATTCAGAGCTGGCTCAGATCGTGTTAACAACGCCCCGGCCGCTTCGAGATTATGTCATGATCGGCTAGTCATCCGCTCAAAGGTGTCCATCAGATCTGACTGGATCACTGCTGCGTAACGAAACTCGCGCGGTAGAAACAATAACGTCAGCGATAGATCATATGTCTTGGAGCGGATCGTCATCTCTTCGGTTTCCTCGGGAAACCAGACGCCGGGCGGGTGAATTGCAGTCGCGCGTCCTTGGCTGTCAAATTCGTCACGGGCAGCCAAGGCTGCGTCGGGAAGCATGTATGTCTCTTTTGCTGTCCGCAGAAAACGACCAGACTTAAAAGCTGGCTCACTTGATTTCGCCCATAGCGCCCCGCCATCTCGAGAGACGACAAATACGGCACGGCGCTCCGTGTATTCCAGCCATCTCAAGGTAGCTGCAATCAACGACACGCCGTAGCGGTCCGCACAGGCAATGAGATCGTCGATCGACGGCTTTTTAGATGGAGGGATGTGTTGCTTGAAATCGTCGTACGGCATCAAAAGATAGGCGGCGAACTCGTCGGCCTCCTTCTCGATCCCGGCGCCATCGCGGCGAATGATGGCTTTGGAATCGCATTTGACGCCCTCAGGAGGGAGCGTATGCCGATGAGCGAGATAATGGCCGAACTCGTGTGCTATCGTGAACCGCTTCCTGCCGGGTGCGACTCCGGCATTGTTGTATATAATTCCCCAGCCGTCGCGCGGATTACCCAACGGATAAAGCGCGCCTTCAAAGCCCGGCAGATTGCCCCCCTCGATCCCCTTCAAGGGATCTTTCGGAAAGCGGGCGCGCGACACCTCAGTTGCGATGGCTTCGACATCGACAGGAAACCGCTTGTCTGGCAACGCCAGCTTCCAGAACTGCGTCATCTCCAAGGCCCAGCGTAGCGCGCTAAATTTGGATTCCATGGTCACTTCTTTTCGAGAAGGTCCAACATTTGCCGGATCGTGTCCTTTTTCGACTCGTCCATGGTCTGGTATTTCCTGTAGAATGCAAGATCCTTAGCCGTTTCCTTGCTTTGCAGATTTTGAGAATCCATCAGGTAGTCAGCGGTCGTTCCAAGCACCTCGGCTATTTTGGCGATTTTGTCGGCAGAAGGCCTTGGAGGATTCTTGTTTTCGAGTTCCCAGATGTAGCTTTTGGAGCTTTGGGCTTTTTCCGCGAGCTGATCGAGGGTGAGCTTTTTCTCTTTCCTCAGGGCGCGAATCTTCTCTCCAAAGGTGCTTGTCATGGCGTGTCTCCCGTCATTTTCCAAGCGAGTTCAGTTTGTTCAGAGTAGCGACATAGAAAGTATTTGACAAGCAGGAACTCGTTAACTATGTTCGGAGTAGCGATACATTATTATCCGACGTGCCGAATTGCGGTCGGCGGATTGGGAGATGTCAATGACGGCCAGAACCACCCACTTCCGCGTCGACAACGGCGACATGACTCTGATCGAGACCGAAAACGGTCGTCGTATCCTGATCGACTGCAACATCAGGGCAGCAGCGAATGATGAAGATGACGAAACCCCTGACGTTGCGACACAGCTTCGCGACCGCTTGAAGCGAGACGGCGCCGGCCGCCTCTACGTCGATGCGTTTCTGCTCTCGCATCCCGATAAAGACCACTGCCTTGGCGTGAAGCAGCACTTTCACCTCGGCCCCTTGAGCGACTGGTCCAAGCCCGCCGACAAGATCGTCATCCGCGAAATGTGGTCCTCGCCGATCGTGTTTCGCAGGGCGTCGAAAAACCACGTGCTCTGCGATGACGCGAAGGCGTGGAGTAGCGAGGCCCGTCGGCGGGCTAACCAGCACAAAAGCCTTGGCTACTGTCCCGAGGGTGAGCGGATAAAAATCCTCGGCGAAGACATCAATGGCAAGACCGACGATCTGACAGCAATTCTCGTCAAGGTCGACAATGAATTCACGACCATCGACGGCAATCCCGACTGGTCCTTTTCCGCCCGGCTCATCGCGCCGCTTCCCGCGGCTGACGAACAAGAAGACGACGAACTGTCAAAGAACGAGTCCAGCGTCATCCTGAACGTCCATTTGCTGAAATTCGGTCAGAGCGGCGCCAAGTTCCTCTTCGGCGGCGACGCGGAAGTCGCCATCTGGGAGCGCGTTTGGGAGCGCAACAAGAACCGTTCTTCGGTGCTGGCCTATGACGTCCTGCTCGCACCGCACCACTGCTCTTGGCACAGCCTGTCGTGGGATAGCTGGTCGGACTTCGGTGAGGAGGCCGAAGTCTCGCAGGACGCGCGTAGCGCGCTGAGCCAAGCCACCGACGGTGCCAAGGTTCTCGCAAGCAGCAAGGAAATTCTTGACGACGAAAACGATCCGCCGTGCATCAGGGCAAAGCGCGAATACGAAGCGATCGTGAAGGACGCCAAGGGCGAATTCCGCTGCATTGCGGATGGCGCAGGCGACGATCCCTACGAGTTGGAGATCACATCTGGCGGCGTGAAGCCAAAAGCCAAAACGTCGGTCAGCGTATCAAGGACCGGCCTCGGGTCCCAACCGTATGAGCACGGCTAACAAAAGTGGCCGTTCGCGAAATACCGAACTCCGTGACCCGAGCGCTGCGTCAAATCGCTGCGCTCGGGTGCGTCGTGAGCACGAACATCATGGAGACGGGCGAGACGACAGTCGTCGAAGTCAAGGTCGACTCAAACTTGCCAAGCCGTTGGCGCGCGGCAAGCGTCAGCCCCAATGGTGTG
This sequence comes from Methylocystis heyeri, assembly GCF_004802635.2. Classification (NCBI taxonomy): domain Bacteria; kingdom Pseudomonadati; phylum Pseudomonadota; class Alphaproteobacteria; order Hyphomicrobiales; family Methylocystaceae; genus Methylocystis; species Methylocystis heyeri. The sequence continues at coordinate 114,356 of NZ_CP046053.1, read as the reverse complement.
CGGGATATCGAACCCATCAGGTTCGAATTCAAAGATGCATATCCGCTGATCGCGCCCAAGATCTATCTCAGGCCGGATTTCGATCGGTCTCACCCGCATATCCAGCCGGGGCGCCCCGGCTCTCTGCCTGAGCCCTGTCTCCTCGCGGGGTCGCCCGACGAGCTGCTGCGTACACGCGGCATCGTGGGTCTCGTTCAGCAAGTCGAAAGCTGGCTCGAAAAGGCCGCATTGATTGAGCTTATCGACCCCAAGCAGGGATGGGAGCCGGTTCGGCGTGATTTCATAACCGACGTCGTAATCGCCGACGTAAAACATCTTTTTGGACTTCCAAAAAAGGACGGCGGCGCCACCGCCCTCGGATGCCGTTATGTGCGGGCCGACAACACGATTCATACATTCGTCTTGCCTCGCCACGTAAAGATCGATGGCAAACTAAAAAATATGATCAGCGAGGAAGCATCCATTGCCATCGTCGCCTGGTCGGGCCGCGCGGCCTCTGGTGGACCGTTCATCGCCGACAAATACGAACCCGAGGATGTGACGGATGTTGCGTCGCTGTTCTTGCGAGCGCGGAGACTCGGCGCCGCAGAGTATCTGACTGCCCAACTCGGCTTGTTGGCCGCGCAACTCCGCGGCCTTAGCTTCGCGACGCCGTTGCCGCTGACAGTCATCCTTATCGCGCGCCGCCCGTTCAATCTGATCGGCCAAGACTCTCCATTGGAGATTTGCCCTTATATCATCGAGCTTGCCGGCGCCACGGATCTGGGGCCGAGTAGCACATGTCCGGTTCGGATCGCTGGACATCGGGATGTTATTTCGTCCGACCTGCTGCGGCGCGCGTCTGGAATTAAGCGGCCATCCGATGGCAAGCAAGGCTGGAGCCTGGTTGGCTGCGGCAGCGTAGGATCGAAGCTGGCGATCCATCTGGCAAGGGCAGGAACAGCGCCCGAGCGTGTCATCGACAAGAGTTGGATGTCGCCGCACAATTACGCGCGCCACGGCACTCTGGCTCCAGACTTCGGGGCGGCGATCTTGGAGTCCTCGAAGGCGTTCGTCCTCTCCGGCGCGATCCAATCACTTGGACAACAGACGATTGCCGATCACAGAGATATCGTCCAAGTCCTCTGTCGCAGTTCGGACGAGGCGGACAAGCCGTTCCAGCAGAATCAGCGACTTGTCGTCAATGCCACGGGCTCAATCAACGTGCGGGAGGCGCTTTGTCTCCCGCACGTCATGCCCATGCGGCCGCGCGTGGTCGAGTCATGCCTCATAGGTGGGGATCGGCTGGCCTACTTATCTATTGAGGGCCCCGATGCCAATCCATCCTCAATGGAGCTTGCAGTCGAGTGCTACCAACTTCTGCTGGAAAATAAGGAATTGGGAGCACTTGCATTCAGCCCCGCAGCAGAAATCGTCTCCATAGGTCAAGGGTGCTCCTCGCTGACGTTTCCGATGACGGACTCTCGCCTGTCCGCACTGACGGCGCCGATGGCGGACCGCCTACTGGACTGGATTATTGAAGGACCGTCGCCCGATCAGGGCGAGGTCTTGGTCGGCGTTACCCCAGAGGACGGTCTTGGCCAAACTTGGCTCCCGCGCGCCGTCAAACCATGGCTAAGGATCTCAGACGATTCTGGAATCGAGTTACATCTCAGCGCGCGCTGCCACCGCGCAATTGAATCGGCGATGTCCTTAAGACCGGGCGTCGAAACGGGAGGAGTCCTGATCGGACGCTGGTCGGACGTTACGAACGCTTTTTATGTTGTGGACGTCCTGCCAGCTCCTCCCGACAGCAAATTTTCAAGAGCGGAATTCAACCTCGGCGTCACTGGGCTGACCCCCGCCATTGACGCTATCGTCGAAGGAACCGCAGGCGCACTCTACGCCGTCGGAACATGGCACAATCACCTCGTCAATTCTGGGCCATCTTCGACCGACAAGAAAACGGCAGACCTTTTGGCCAGCCAACAACTTTGCCCAGCGATGCTGCTCATTCACACGCCCCAAGGCTACAGATTCCTATGCAGGGAAGTTGCCTTCCACAACGACGATCCGATGCTTCAACTTATCAACCAACCTGACGCCGAGAAATCAGATGATAAAAATTGACGCTTACACCGGGATGGCGCGCGTCATCCCGGCGTTCATCATCGCGCTGCCGTTGGCATTGATTTGCTATACGTGGATGCCCGATTCGTTCGCCGTTCTCGAAGGAGGGCTCGGTAAGACGCTTTCCAAAGGCGCGCTGGCGAGCGGTCTGTTTGCGGCCGTGGCGTTCGTCGTCTCGCAAGCCACTCGCGACGCGGGGAAGAGGCTTGAAGCCCGGCTCTGGCCCGAATGGGATGGATCGCCCTCAGTTCGGTTTCTGCGCCATCGCGACGCGGCGATCGACGCGGTGACAAAGTGTCGGTTCCATAAGCGCCTTGTAGAACTCGGCACAGTGCCTTCAATGCCAAAGCTGAACGATGAAAATCTCGATCCGACAGGATCCGACGCTTTTTACCGATCCGCGTCGGACTGGTTGCGCGCCAAAACCCGAGACGAAAAGAAATTCAATCTCATCTTCAAGGAAAACGTAAATTACGGATTCCAGCGCAACCTGCTGGGGTGCAAGCCGATCGGGTTGGCGATTTGCGCCATCAGCGCCGGCTCCATCGGTCTCGCCATCTACCTAGGAAAACTCCCCTTCCTAGAGGCCGGGGTGACCGTCATAGTCGCCTTGTTCTTGTTAACTGCGGTCAACGAGAGTTCGCTTCGCCGCATATCCGACGACTACGCGAAACGCCTGCTGGAAGCCATCGATCAGATCGAACCGGCCAAGACAATTGCCGCGCGATCAAATGCTCCAAATCAAGCGGCTAAGAAAACGGCGCCTGCCGAGGTCTAACGCCCCGTCGGTCGGTTATGCATCGCTTCCTCCCCCAATCTTGAAAGCAGCCTCAGATGCAGAAAAACATCGTCGTATTTTCAGACGGCACCGGCCAAGACGGCGGTTCACGTCCAGAGCAGACGTTGAGCAATGTCTATAAGATGTATCGGGCCTGCCACATCGGGCCGGGCAGCGCGATCGATCCGCATGAGCAGGTTTCGTTCTACGACGCCGGCTTGGGCACGGACATCGGCGCGACGGCCCTGACGGCTCCCATGCGTTTCATCCAAAAGATGTTGGCGTCGGTGACGGGGCGCGGCATCTCGACGAACATCGCCGACTGCTATGAGTTCATCATCAATCATTACGAACCGGGCGATCGCATATTCCTGATCGGATTCAGCCGAGGCGCCTACACCGTTAGGTGTCTGGCCAACGTCCTGATGCTGTGCGGTGTCCCGACCGCAGTCGGCGCGGATCACCTCCCAAGATTCAGGAAGGCCACGCGCGACATCACCGAGGAGGCCGTAAGTAATGTGTTTGAGCACGGCGCGGGCCATCCGCGCGCGAAATACGAGAAGGAAAGGTTCGAGCAGGCGCGGCGTTTCCGCGCGAAATATGGCTCCAACAATCCTGAGAACGAAGGGGAGTCCAACGCCGCGCCTCATTTCGTTGGCGTTTTCGATACCGTCGCAGCCTTGGGGGCGACGGGCTTAAGGCAATATCTGATCGGCTTTGGCCTTGTCGCCGCAGCGGCTCTCGTCGTCGCGGCGGTCGCGGGCACGCTGATGCTTTTCACTAGAATGGCGTTCTGGAAACTGTTTCTGTTGGTCGCAATCCCTTCGGCGGCGATCGGCGCCTATAAGGCGATCAGGCCGACGCTTAAGGTCATTCGCGACTTTCCCGAACGGGGCAACTTCCGTTGGCATTTCGCCGTGTGGAAGGCCAGTAATTACGACAGGCTCTTGAGCGGCTATGTCGGCTATGCGCGCTCGGCAAACGCTATCGACGAGAAGCGTGCCGATTTCGACAGGGTCGCATGGGGGAGCGCCGGCGGCGTACGTGCTCGCGTAGGCGATGAGCCGGCCCCCCTTCTTCAACTCTGGTTCGCCGGAAACCACTCGGATGTCGGCGGCAGCTACCCCGAGGTCCAGTCACGGCTTTCGGATATCGCGCTTCAATGGATGATCGAGCAGGCGACGAGTATTCCGAACGGCCTCAAGATCGGCCCGGTGTTCGTCAACGGTGAAAAGATGCCCGGCACGGCAGACGTCGGCGATCCGTTGCGCGTCTTCCCGTCAGCCGACGGCGTCCAGCACTGCGAAATCGCCGGCATGCGCGACATGATCGACCAACGTTCCCCCGGCTTCTTGCGCGGGCTCACCGCGCGCTTGAATTGGAAGGAGAAGATCAGATCCATCAAGCCTGATGCGCCGATGCATGACTCCGTCGTTCGGCGCTTCGAATTGTCCGACGTTCGGCAGTGCGCCGGCTTTGGAGCTTACAGGCCGCCAGCTTTGTCCGAGCACAACAAATTCAAGAAATACTATGCATGCGAAGCCGCGCCGAGCGACACGGCCGCTGCTGTAGTAGAGCGCGCTAATGTTGACACCGCCTGACCTCTCAGGGGGCGACGAGCGCCGATTCCGGTAGAAGACCAAGGAACAGGAGGCGGGGTGGAATCCGGCAGCCCACCCATCCCGTTAACCAACTATAATTGTTTGGGCGAAGACGCTCCGGCGGCGGCTGTCACAGTGTGTCAACATTGACACGAAACATCTGGCGTATTCACAACTAGCGGATCCGTGCGATCGTCGATTCTGCATCGTTCATAGATACGTGGGCTACGCCCGGTCGGCAAACGCAATCGACGAGACGAGGGCAGATTTTGATCGGGTCGGCTGGGGCAGCGCGGGCACCGTCCGTCCGCGCGTTGGCGTCGAACCACATCCGTTGCTCCAGCTATGGTTCGCAGGAAATCACTCGGATGTCGGGGGCAGCTATCCCGAGGTCCAGTCCCGTCTTTCCGATATCGCCCTCCAGTGGATGATTGAGCAGGCCATTTCAATTCCTGACGGTTTGAAAATCGGCCCTGTCTTCGCAAACGGGAACAAAATGCAGAGCACGGGCGACGTCGGCGAGCCACCGAGCGCCGCTACGTCGCGCAATTGACGCACTTTGCGCCCGATCGTTACCGAACCAGCGTAGCAATGAGGTTTGACGCGTCACATGGATTCGCCCTCGGCCTCTTGCTCGCCGCGTTGTCGCTGCTCTTCCTCGCGGTGAAGCCGTGCTTGGTTTTCGAGGTCGATTTGGCGTTGCTGATCGCGCTCTTCCTGATTGAATACGCGCTGCTGCTCGTGACGCAAGGTCTGAACAGCCTCGGATTGGTTCGGATCGGATGGGATGGCGCGCGACGCGCTGTTTACGACGGTGCGCTCGGCCTCGCGCGCTACGCGGGCCTCCTCTTGCGAGCGATAGGGGGCGGCCTCGCTGCCGCTGGCGGCGTTAGTCTCCTGGGCGGCCGCCGCGCCGTTGGCTTGCTGGGTTTCGCGTTCGGCTTCGTCAATGACGCGCTGTCGAACGCTTTCGAGTTCGACGCGTCGTTCGGCGGGGGTCGTATTGAGAATTGGCCCGCCAGCGGTCTCTCCTCGTTCGCCTTCGAATTCTGGCTGGACCTTCGGCGTCGTGTCCTTCGCTTCGGTCTGCTGCGGCTCGACCTCGTCCTTACGCTCGGCGAGAGATTGACGCCGCGCCTCGGCCTGGGCCTGAACTTCCCGGATGCGATCTCGAAGCTCCGGATTCGTGATCTTGTAGCCATGTGCGGCGGCGAGTTGAGCGACTGTTTCTTTGTAGGCGTCGGTGCCGTTGATGGTGAGGCTGTCCCACTTCTGCGACGCGACCTGTAGAGCCGCGTTAACGCTCTCCGCGTTGTTCCAATCGCGGACGTCCAGCGTCTTCCCCTTGTCGATGAAAGCGAGGGTTTGATAGGCGCCGGTCGCGGCATCGTGTCGGCTGTAATGAATCTCCGAGCCTTTACGCTCATGCGTAATGAGCGACGAAAGATTCCTCGCCGGGTTCGGGTCGACGTAGCGCTCGCCCTCGATCTCTCCGGGCGTGCGTTCCAAGCGCGCCTGAGCCTCAGTAGCGCCCTGTGCTTTTTCGAGAATGCTGCTCGCCCGGCGTTCGAACTCGTCTTTGACGGCGCCCTCTGGAAGGAAACTGCGGATACGCTCGAAACTTTCGCCAAGGCCGGCTCGGGCGGCGTCCATAGTGTCCGCGTTTCGCATCTGCGTCTCCTCGAAAAGGGGTTTGGTTTGATCCTTCGAGCGCGGCGCCAAAGCGGCCTCGGAGCGGCGTTGGAACGGCAGTATAGCGGCCTCATCCTGTCGGTCCACGGCTTTGACGAGCTGATGAAGCGACGCCGGCACGACGAACATTTGCGTGGGGTTGTCGCGTGAAGGTCTGAGGTCGGACAGCCGATCGGGCGGAACATCGATGTAGACCAGACGCGCCGCGCCGGATTTAGCGACGTAGGATTCTGCAAGGGCGCGATCGTTGACGAAGAGCGTCGCGCGATGCCCCCCGCCGGTCGCGGCCTCGGCGCGGTAAAGCCGAACGGCGCCCACGGCAAGCGGGGGCAGGGGGCTGGACCCTCTCGCCGCGACCGATCTCCATTGGGCGGCGGCCTCGGCCGCACGTTTGCGCCCTTCCGGCCGGGTTGGCCGATGAATCTCATGGTTCTTGACGCGCTCGATGCGGCGTCTCGCGTTTTTGGAAGCCAGGCCGCGCTCGACCATTTTAACGTCTTTGAGTTTGTAGCCGGGCGCGTGCGCCTGGTCGAAGCGGCGAACGGCCTCCATCGGGATATTGCGCTCGCGCGCTTCCTCGGCGAGCGTTTCGCGCCAGCGGTTGAAATCCTGAATGCCGGGGTGCAACTTCTCCCCAGTGGGGCTCGTGAGCCTGACGGCGGCGTGAACGTGAATGTGTTGCCGGTTCGTGTGCATCACGAACACATATTCGTGTCCCGCGAACTCCTTGGCGAGCGTCGCCCGCGCCGCGTCCATGAAGGCTTCCTTGTCGGTGCCGGGTTTGGCGCTCAAGATCACATGGGCGAAGTCGCGCGGGCCACTCGATCTCACGGACGGTTGCCAGGATTTGGCGAGCTGCAAATTTGGGTTGAAGTTGGCGGGTTTGGCGCGATTGGCGTTGCTCGGAAGTTTCGCGAACAGCCGGTCTGCGGCAGAGGCGATCGACGCGCCCGTGTCGGTCTCCGCGTACAATTGGCCGGCTTTGGTCAGCCCGGCCAACTGCGTCGTGGCGCCGTCGGTTCCATGCACCCAGACCGGTTTGGAAAAATCGGCGTCGCGGCCGAACGCCTCCTCGATCTTGTCGTAGAGCCGATCAAGGGATTTCGCATTGGCGTAAATGCGCTCCCGTTTGCCGTTTTCGTCGTGACCGGAACCGGCTGCGACGGCGACGACCTGAACCGTGGTCGAAGAGTCGCGTTCCTCGATCCGCCACGCGAAGCGATGACCTTTGAGGGCGTCGGCGAGCGCCGCCCGCGCGGCGTCTTTCGAAACCTTGCCGTCGAAGGCGATGTCGAGACGAAGCACGTCGTTGGAGGGCTCGCGCGCGTTCTCTTCGCTCCAGTGGGCGGCGAGATTGGCGACGGCTTCCTTGCCAGTGACGAGGCTCCCGTCTTCGCGCTCGAGCGACAATTCTCCCTTGTCGCTCTGGTAGTTCATCAACGACGCGGCGCGCACGGGACCGGCGCCGTAGCTCGCGAGTTTGACGACGGCAGCTTGTGAGCCTGCGGCAAGCCCTACTTTCTTCAATTCCGTCGATCGGGGCGCGCCACCGGCGGACGTCGCCGCAGCGCCCCCGCCGAGGCCGGGCGCCGCGCGCGCCAAGAGACCGGGAGAAGCCGGCGACGAAGAGTCCCGACGACCGCCGCCACCCCCGGCGGCGGCCGGCTTTTGCATCGCCCATTCTTCCTCGGCGAGCGTCGATTCTTGCGCCGGCGAGAGCGGCGCGGCGCCCGTGTAGGGAAGGGCGCTTTGTGAAACGGCGGCGGCCGAAGATGGGGCCGGCGACACGGGCGGGGCAGGGTGGACGGCGTCCGCCGCCCGAAAAGCGAAGACCGCTGACTCCTCCGCCTCGATGATCGCCTGACGTTCGGCAAAGGCCGCCGCGAGCCGCAAGCGGCGCAACCGCCCTCCCAAAGACGTTGTGTCGTAACTGGATAGGTCCGTCATGCGACAGGCCTCGCAACTGCCTGCACGGCGCGTTTATGGGCTCTGGCGCACAAGGAGCGATACAGGCGATCGAGCTCCACGATCGTCCCGTGAACCCCGTCGAGGTAGCGCGTCATTTCGTCTTCGGGAACCATGTGGCCCGCGTTCATGCGGTGGACCGCCTGATTGAGGTTCGTTCCGATCGCCCGCATCTGACGCGTGAGCGCGACGATCTCCGCCCGCGCTTCGCCGGTCAGTGTTGGGCCGAGAAGCGCCGCCGATCGCGCGAGCCTGCGGAGCGCTTCACTCGTCGTGAGGCCCTGTGAAGCGCAGAAGCCGGCAAAGAGTTCGAACTCCTCTTCGCTCATGCGGACCGTTCGCATGAGCGCTTTCTTTCGGGATTTCGCTTTGGGTTCCGTCATGTCGGCGCGTCGTTTTTGAGCGTTCGGTTTGGCTTGCCAAACTGCCGAACGCGATCTTAGCCCGTCCGGCGAGGGCACACAAGAAAATGTATTACATTTTCGGTATCCTGCCATAACATATTCTCTAAACAGCTCATATATCTTCATCTGTATGATTTCTTGATACTTTGTTAGATTTATTGGAGGCATTTTGCGTCATTTTTATAGAATGGCCAAAAGCATAGATGCGCCACAATTGCGTAACAAATAGGTAGCTTATCTTAATAATTGAAGACACGTGCTCGGCATCGTCATGGCATCACCGTGTCATCGTTCTGGCGTCACCTTGGTGCTCGCTTCGAACGAACTCGCAATAATTTGGGCCCGACCCGTCATCGGTCGGGCACCGGTTGGGCATTTTTTCGGTAATGCGCCGTCACCGTTTGGGTGACTGTCCAGGCGATGTCGGAAGAGGGCAGAGAAAGCGTAAGGAGTGGATGTCGGCACGAGTGCGGAAACCAGCCGACTACGAATGCGTGAAAGCCTTGGTGATTTTGAAGCTGGACGCTATTTGCAGTTTGATATAATGAGCGGTCATGAAGCTTTCTAACGAAGTGGCGAACGCGATTCGCAAAAGCCTGGCAGCGGAACCGCCAAGAGAGGCGCATCGCTCGCGGGCGGCTTTGATCCGAGACCTGGCCCCCGAACTGATAAAGGCGCGCAAAGACAAAAATCTCAGCTTGGACGATCTGCGAGTGATTCTGCAGAAGAGCGGGCTCCAGATTTCAGTAGGGACGCTGAAAAATTACCTCAGCCAAAGCCGACGGCCGGCGCGGGAAATCGGCCTCGGCGTCGCTACGGCTCGGCCGAAGGTGAAGCCGCAAGACGGTTCGATGCCTCAGCTGAAGGCCCGGGCCGACAAGCCTCTCGGCGCGCCATCCGAAGAGAGGCGCTCTTTGCCGGCGGCGCCGAGACCGGGGACCGCCGCCGTCGAGCGCGCCGCGGAGCAGCCGGCGGTTCCCCCCATGCCAAAGCCGCCGAAGCCCATCGGCCAGGCGAGAGCTGGGGAAGCGGCGGAGTCGGAACGTCGTGAAATCCCGCCGATGCCGAAGCCCCCGAAACCGGGCGCGGCGGCTCGAGCGGAGAACTCTGGAACCGAGGGCGGAGAAGTCGTGCCGGCGTGGTCGTTTCCGCTCCGACGCGATCGAGACACAATTTAGGAGACCATTCGATGAATAAGCCAATCTATGTCGTCGGCGGCAGCAAGGGCGGCGTCGGCAAATCGCTCGTGACGATGGCGCTCGTCCATTATCTCAAGGAGAATGACGACGAGGTGTTTTTGATCGACGCCGACACGTCGAACCCTGACGTCCTGAAATCCTACGAAGAGGAAGTGACCTGCAAACTCGTCAATCTGGACGACGCGGATGGCTGGATTCAGTTCGTCAACATTTGCGACGAGCACAGGGAATGCGTGGTCGTCGTCAACACGGCGGCGCGCAACAACGTGGGGGTCGCGCAATATGGCGGGACCCTCAGCAAATCGCTCGACGAGTTGCAAAGGAATCTGGTGACCTTGTGGGTCATCAACCGCCAGCGCGACAGTCTCGAACTGATGCAAGATTATGTGGAGGCGATTGGAAATTCCGCGCTGCACGTGGTGAAAAACGGCTACTTCGGCGCCGACGCGAAGTTCGAGCTCTACAATGGCTCGGATGTGAAAAAGGCCGTTGAAAGGAAGGGCGGGCGCTCGGTCTTGTTTCCCGATATGGCCGACCGGGTGAGCGACGCACTCTACAGCGATCGGTTGAGCATCGCCAAAGCATGGCGAACCATGCCCATTGGCAACCGCGCCGAACTGCGCCGTTGGCTCGAAGAGGTCAACAAGATTTTCCCTGGGCTCGTCGATGCCTGAGGAAACCCGGGTCGAAACGGCATACGAAAGATTGCTCGGCCGCGCCGCGACGATTGCGGAACGCGACCAACTGCGGCGCGTTCAGAGCGCCTTGGGATTGCGCGACAATGATGCGCTGTGGCTGGTGCTCTACGCGCTACAATTTTACGAAAGTCTCTATCGTCAATTTCCCAAGGAGATTGGCAAGGAAGCCAAGCGAATTTTAGACGAGACGCGAACTACCGCCGACGCCACGATACGCGCAAGCGTCGAGGCCGCCAAAGCCGATCTGGCGAAAGCGATCGCGAGCGCGGCGAGGGATGTTGCGCGTGACGCGGCGCGAAGGCAAATGTTGCAATGGTTGGTGGTGGGCATGCTGCTCGGCGTGGCGCTGCTCGGAGCTGGCGTCGAGATTGGCTTGCGTATGGCCGGGTGAGCGTAAGGAGAAGCGCGGCGGGAAGCATGCCGGGTAAGGCTCGGGTCTCCGCACCGGCGCGTGAGTCGCCTATCACTGGTTGGCCCGCGTCGTCGACGCAGAGGAGAGATCCTGTTTCGATCCACTCGCCCGCGCAACTTTCACTTATTGCACTTAAGGCGCAATTGGGCTACATTGAGGTTAAAGGGGAATCGGCCATGACCACCCAGGTGCTTCAGTTCGTTGAGTTGTCCCATGCCGCTCGGAAGGAGGCCGGCCGCTTGGGCAAGCTGGCAAAGGGCGACCAAGTTGAGGTGCGGGTCAAGCGCCGGTCCGGCTCCGATCAGACCCTGTCGTTGCCGCCGGACGCTGCGGCGCTGATCGAAGCTCTTCTTGGCCATCTGCTGGACGGCGACCGGGTCGCAGTCCTGACCGAAGAGCAGGAACTGAGCCCCAACGATGCGGCGAGTATCCTCGGCGTCTCGCGTCCCCTCGTCGTGCATCGCATGGACGTGGGCGACCTGCCGTTCCGCTATGTCGGCAAGCATCGCCGCGCGACATTGAGAGACGTGCTCGAGCTCAAGGCGAAAATTGACGCGCAGAGCGCGGTTATGAAGGCGCTCGCCGACGATGCCGAAGAACTTCAGCAACTCTATGGCGTTTGAGCCTGCCGTCGTCATCTTGGACGCATGCGTTCTCTATCCCTTCCATCTGAGGAATATCGTCGTGCAAACGGCGGTAGACCACTTGGTCGAGGCGCGTTGGACGGATGAAATTCACGAGGAATGGATTCGGAATCTGGCGGCTAACGCGCCCGCGATTTCTATTGAGCGCTTGCAGATCACACGGAACCTGATGAACGCGGCTCTGCCGCACGCCTTGATCGCCCCCTACGACGAACACATTGGCGCGGTCACCTTGCCGGATCCAAACGATCGTCATGTCGTCGCGGCTGGGATCGCCAGTCGCGCGTCCGTAATCCTCACCTGGAATCTTCGTGATTTCCCGGAAAAGGAGCTGCGGAAGCATGGCTTGAGCAGGCAAACCCCGGACGCATTTCTGGCTGATCTCTTTGATTCCGCCCCAGAGCTTACGACTGCCTCCCTCGCGAATGCGCGGCGCAATCTCAACATGACGCGCGTCTCGGCGCCCGCGTTTGTCGACATCCTGAAAACCCAAAAACTCATCCAGCTTTCGGCAAGGCTTGCGAAGCGCCACGCCGATCTCTGAAGCTGTTTGTTAGAGCGGTCCGAGCGAGCGAGCTGCTGTCTGTCTTTCTGTCAGTTGATTCGCATAATGCTAATTATGGAACTAAAACAATAGATTAACTAGGTTAGAGCTTATCACGGAAAGCGGAAAAAGCAACTCACGACCTTCTGCGAGCCTCTCTGAGAGCGGCGCCGCTCGATGCGGGGGTCGTTTGCGGGAGAGGGCGAAAAGCTACGCTAACGCGCGTATGATATTGAATTCATATGGTTACGCCGAATTGAGCGGGAAAGAGGGAGTATCCAATCGCAAACTAGGATTTAAGAAAGCCGGGAATTCGGCCAGAACCCTCTGAATTTCTGTATCTTAACCCGTGCCACAATCAATTTTCCTAAGCGGCTACGATTGAAACGCCCCTGGCGTAGGATTCCGCCCTCTCCCGCAAACGACCCCAGCATGGCGGCGACGGCGCAGAAGATGCGGGCCGAGGGGCTGAAGATCGAGTTGCAAGACGGCAAAGAAGACAACGGCCGCACCCATCGCTGCGTCGCAGTCCGGCCGGGCATGTCGGTGTTTGGAACCGCGGAGGCGCCGTTCTGCGTGCTGAAAGGCTATTGAGCCGGGGCGCGGAAACCGAGCAGGAACCCGCCCGCGCCGGATTCCAGGCGCCATCCGCCACTCCACAAGCTTGTCCGGCAATAGGCCGTTTCCCGGTCATCCGCGATCTGTCCGGAAACACGCTTGACAATGGCAAACCGGACAAGATGATTGCCGGACGAGAAAGCGGACGAACCCCGGTGAATGTCGATGGTCCGGATCGGTTATGCACGAGTTTCGACGGCCGAGCAGGAACTCGCACTGGCGACTTGTCAGTCCTCTCCTCTGGCCCTTCGTATTCAAACGGCGTGAAAGTCCTTATGTTCGAGCGCGATTTCAAAGCGCTTGAACAGGCCGAAGAACTGTATCGGCGACAGCTCACTAATGTCGACCTTCCGCACTTTAAGAGCTGCGTTCTCAACAGCGCTCTGCTCCGAAACGTCGGCGGAAACTGAAAAATACAGTGCCTGCGTGTGATGTATCCAAACATTGGCTTTGAAGCGGACAACTACCTCATTTCTGCTGATCAGTCGGCGTTCGGAGAGTAGCGCATGGAGGCCGCGCAGGTCCGCATTGTCGGCGGCGGCAGAGCCTTTCCAATCATTGTAATGAACACTTGCATGATATCGGGACATTTGATGCACTCCTATTGCCTCATTCGTGTGCCGCGCTGTTCTCGCGTGAGATCAATAATCACGAAAACAGCAAAACCATTCCTGCTATTCATCGTGAATATTTGCGATTTGTAAGGGGGAGGTGAGAGGGCTGCGAAAAGGCCGGAATCGACCCGTTGCGGAAGTTCGCCCGAGGCGAATAGAATGCACTGTGAAGAGTGCAATACTAGCGCCGAAAAGGAAATATATAAGATGGGTATTCTTAGTGCAATATTTGGAAATAAAAATGCTGAACTCAATGATCACGACTTTAAAGTGGCGTTACGCCAGTCCGAGATCGACGTTTGGGGCAAACGGCCGTCTTGGATTGGTAACAATCGAAAAGAGAAGGAGTTCTTCGACGGAGTAATGACGTTTTCCAGTCGCCTTTCTGTCCCAGCAGCATATATTATGCATGGCTTCATGTCTCCACAGTCTTCAGATGTGATGTTCGGCTTCGCCGCAAACATGGAATCAAAGGGCGCCTCTTTCACCCAACAGCAAATGGCGACAGCTACTTTCATCGAGGGGGCGTGGGACGACATGTCTTCTGATGACAAGACCACATTCTTGAAAGCGACCGCGCGCTAGCCTATCCGGGGTCGCTATACGATCTGTCCAAAATCGTACGCTAAGGCGCAAGCCGCGAAAATTCAGCGTCCTTACGCAAACGGTCGTTTGCGTAAGGTTGGTGCGGGGCGCCCTCGGAAAAATAGGGGGCTTTTTCCATTCATAATCCCCTTTCAGAACGCCTTCAAAAGGCAATCGAGTTTCGCAAGCCTCCTAACAGCCCGTTGACGAAGTCGCGTCCGGCTGATTCCGTTTCGCGATGAGATTCGGCTGGGGTTTTCTGATGGCGATGCGGCGTGAGACGGGTGCGCAGGGCGATTTGGTGGTCACGTGGGCCGAGTTTCCGCGCTCTCCCGGCCACGCGTTTTACGACGCGCTTCAGAAGGTTTTGCAGGGCGCCGACTTCGATGTTTTCGTCGAGAACGCCTGCAAGCCCTACTACGCGGCGAAGATGGGCGCGCCGTCGCTGCCACCAGGGCGCTATTTCCGCATGCACATGGTCGGCTACTTCGAAGGGCTCGACAGCGAACGCGGCATCGTATGGCGCTGCGCGGACTCTTTTTCGCTGCGGGATTTCCTGCGTCTTTCGACGCGCGAGAAAGTTCCGGATCATTCGTGGCTGTCGAAGACGCGCTCGCGTCTGCCGCACGAGGTTCACGAGAAGGTTTTCGGCTTCGTCCTGAAGCTCGTCGCCGAGCGCGGCCTCGTGAAGGGCGAGCGGATCGGTGTCGACGGTTCGACCATGGAGGCGAACGCGGCGCTGCGCAGCATCGTGCGGCGCGACAATGGCGAGACTTATCACGCGATGCTCGAACGCATGGCGAAGGAAAGCGGGATCGCGACCCCGAGCGCCGAGGATTTGGCGCGTTTCGACCGCAAGCGCACGGCTAAGAAGCTCTCGAACGAGGATTGGACGAGCGCCACGGACGCCGAGGCGAAGATCGCGCGGATGAAGGACGGGACGACGCATCTCGCCTACAAGCCGGAGCACGCGGTCGATCTCGACACAGGCGTGATCGTCGCCGCGCCGATCCATGAGGCCGACAAGGGCGATACGACGACGCTCGGCGACACGCTGGAGACGGCGAAGGCCAATCTCTCCGCCGTCGGCCTCGCGCCGACGCCGGACGATCCCTGCGAAATCATCGCGGACAAGGGCTATCATTCGCGCGAGGTTTTGAAGGACCTCGACGACGGCGACTGGAAGAGCCGGATCGCCGAGCCTTTGCCGGCGAAAGGCTATTTACGCTGGCGAGGCGACGAAGCGGCGCGTGACGCGGTCTACGCCAACCGCGCGCGGCTGAAATCCGGCGTCGGACGCGCCGCCATGCGCAAGCGCGGCGAACTGGTCGAACGCAGCTTCGCCCATGTGCTCGATCGCGGCGGCATGCGTCGGGCTTGGCTTCGAGGCCGCGAGAATGTCGCCAAACGATACCTGATCCACGTCGCTGGGTTCAATCTCGGCGTGCTGATGCGTGCGCTCACCGGATGCGGCACGCCGAAGGAGGCTGCGAGCGCCAAAAACGCCCTCTTGTTCGCAGTTCAGACGGATATTGCCGCGGCAATCATCATCATCGCCGAATTCGAGGGCGCGCCGGCCATCTTCACCGTCGTCGTCATGCCAGAACCCGATTGATCGAACCCCGACTTTTTCACCGCGCTGCTAAGCGTGCAGTTTTTAACGGATCGTCGTGTGCGCCCCCAAGAGGGCAGCGGAAAGGCAGGAAACGCCCGATTGTGTTGAAAAACTCGACCGCTGTCTGGCGTTGGGCGCGATCAATGACGATTGCCGCGAAGGTTGATGAGGGCCTTGGCGCCTCATGCGGCTATGATTGGCGCTTGTGCGGGGATCAGCTTGGCCATTTTCCGCAAATTCTGGGCGGTCGCTGCGAGTAGGAACTCATCGCGCGCGCCCCAGGGACCGCGAAGCCGCAATCGGTCAAGCCTGAGGATACGTTTGAGGTGAGCGAACAGCATCTCGACCTTCTTTCGCTCTCGGCGCGAGATGATGTAGGCGTCAGTCTTGGCGATGGCGCGCGCGACATCGCGAGCGGCCTCATGAATGGAGCGCGGAATTTTGCGCGCCGGAGTGTTCGGGCAGCACTTGGCTTTCAGCTCGCAGGCGTCGCAGTCGAGCTTGCTGGCGCGGTAGCGGACCGTGTTGTCCTTGTCTACGCCAGTCCGCGGCGTGGCGAATGCGCGCCGGTATTTTTGTAATTGCTTTCCAGCTGGGCAGACATAGACGTCGCTTTCTTTGTAGTACGCAAAATCGGCGCGTGAAAAGGTCCCGTCTGTGCGCTCCGATTTGTCGAACACTGGAATGTGCGGCTCGATCCCGCGTTCGTCGACGAGCCAAGCGAGCATCTCAGCCGATCCGTAACCTGTATCCGCCGCCAAACGCGAAGGCGTAACTTCAAGCCGGTCGGCGGTTCGCTCAATCATCGTCTTGGCGGCGGTGACCTCCGCCTGACGCACGGCGGTGGTGGCCTCAACGTCCATGATCACCGCGTGTTTGAGGTCGATTAAATAATTGTCGGCATAGGCGTAAACGGCAGGGCCGCCGCGCGCTGCGGTCCAGCGGGCCGCCGGATCGGTGGGCGAGACGAACTTTGGCTCGACCGGCGTCGCGCCGCCGAAGGCCGCATCGTCGAGAACGGACAGATATTCTGTGACCGCGCGGTTTGAGTCCGGCTCCAAGGCGCTGGAATTTACCACGCCGCGTTGACGGTGAGCGTCGGCGACGATGATGCTGCCGTCGACGGCGAAGGCTTCGCCGCCTACCAGCCCTTCGCTCATGCAGCGGGCCACTACCGTTTCGAACAGCCGCCGCAAAAGATCGCTGTCGCGGAAACGGCCATGGCGGTTTTTGGAAAAGGTCGAGTGATCCGGAACGTCGCCGTCGAGCCCCAATCGGCAGAACCAGCGATAGGCTAGATTGAGGTGAACTTCGTCACACAGCCGCCGCTCGGAACGGATGCCGTAGCAATAGCCCACCAGCAGCATTCGGATCATCAACTCCGGATCGATCGAGGGACGGCCAACGTTGCTGTAATAAGGCTCAAGTTCCGCTCGAAGGCCTGACAGATCGACGAACCGATCGATCTTGCGCAGCATGTGTTCGTTGGGGACGTGCCGCTCCAGGCTGAAGCCGTAAAACAGCGCCTCCTGCATAACTGTGCGTTCGCCCATCATCGACCGAATCTCCTGTCGCCAGAAGAAGTGAATCAGGACGCGGAGCCGCACTCAAGGGGAGTTTTTCAACACAATCGCCCCGTTGCGGACGTTCGCCCGAGACGAATAGAATGCGCCTTGACCGTAAGCTGGGGCAACGCCGTGGGATTTCTGTTCGTGATCGCTCTTGTGTTAGCATGGCCGACATTCGGGGCTTCGCTTGTTATCTGGTGGATTCTTGCCGCCAAAAATGCCAAAGACAAAATAAGAGCGATCGAGCAACGCGAAAAAAACGCGGCGCATCTGGAGCCATTATTTAAAAATAACTTTGCAGCATTCTTCTTGTCGCTCGATGTTCCGATAAAATACGGGTCATACTTCACCAGTAATGAAGCTGAGTTGTGTGGACGATATATTATGATTTACTTAGCTAATAATCCAGAAGAGGCAGAATTATTTATAGAAGGACTTAAAAAATGGAAAACTAAAGGCAGCTACGAGCTTGCAGAGCCAGTGATTGCGGCGGAATGCGAAATTTCATGCAGGCAGAAATTACATGTTCATCTTGCATCATACAGAGCTATAGAAGCATTAGTTGCGAACAACAACCTGGCATGCTTCTCACCTGTGAATTATAACGAAGTTGTCCAATACAGAATGCTCACCGAGCTTGGTAGGCCAACAGGCAGATCCACATATATATAACTACATCCGCCTCACTTCCGCCCCGGCAAGGGCCTCCGAAGTGTTACCCGCGCCAATGACCAATCTCCATAATCGATCCCATCTATAAGCTCACGGTCTACAAACACATTAAATAGATGCCCCTTTATAACACATTCAAATTCAATCTCATATCCGCAGTCAGGATTTGGCTCTGCCATTCTACAGTTATTATCCCGGATGTAGATCAGAAAGTCGATGTAAGGTATATCTCGAAATCTGGTGTACATATGATCGCATTTAACACCAAGAGTCTCAATGCATCGTTCGATTATATCAGATTTTGTGATTTCACCCGCTGTCTTCCCTCGCTTAATCTTATATAATAAATCAATAACGCCAATGCCCACCCTCATGAAGGCACCCCCTACGCCAGCGTAGAACTGCCGCTGTTCTTCATGCGAATATTTAGCTATCTGTTCTCTCAATCGGCCATATTGGTCCAAAAATCCTTCGTCATCACCTTGGGGCATCGAACGTCATCTCCGCTTAAATTACCTCAATCCATGGATGATGTTGACAAGGAAGTCCACACCGGAAGGTCCGTTCAAGGCGGAATTTGCCGAGCGGGCTCAAGCGCTCCTATTTACAACCGACCGAACCTTACTCCCTCTTTCCCACTCAATTCGGCCTAACCATATGAATTCAATATCATGCGCGCGTTAGCGTAGCTTTTCGCCCCCTCCCGCAAACGACCCCATGCGCGACGGCGCTGACGATGACATTCCATTCGGTCACGGGTTGCAAGCCGACGACAGCTCGACTTTGAGGCTCGAAGCCTGACCGTGGTCCTCACCGGACGCTTGCGTTATCTCAGAAAGAAAAACAGCGCCGAGATCGCAGCGACTGCGGCAAGTGTTACGCCCAATTCCGTCCAGCGGTATCGCTCCCTCAACGGAAGCACGCGCCACCGGCGCTCGGCGTCCTCATCTCGGTTTGCTTGACCTCTCCACCCCATCATTTCCCGCATCGCAGCCGGCGCCTGCGTGCCGCCAATCGCCCCATATGCGCCGGCGCGCTTCGTCCAGTCCGATCTTGCCAGCGCAAACAGCGCGCGACAAGCAGGCCTCTACAGCGTCTTTGTCGCCGGCTTCATCCCATGGCTGAAGCTCTAAGTTTCTTGAGTCCGATGGCGCGCCGCCGAGCGCGAGGGGTATCCTGTGGTCAAGTTCGAAGTCTGTCAGAAGCTCTTCGGGAAGTTCCAACTCCCGAATCAGCTTGATCTTAATGCGCGCGGTCTCCCATGCGGACGGGCGAACGGTCTTCGTCCAGCCTGAAACGCATATCGTGGTCGCGATCGTCACTTGCGTTACGGCGGGATTAGTCGGGAGATCGGCAGCAATTACCGGCCACGTCCACGCCACCAGCGCTGCGAGTATCAGTGTTCGTTCCATCTCGCGCCGAATCTCGACATTGGGTAGGTTCCGATTCTGCATGACTATCGTCCCTCCCACAATCGCCGATCTTCAATCCCAAGGCGTCTCCGGCGCATGGGTGACGTGCCGCAATCCGATGTGCCTGCGATCGACGCCCATCGGCTTCGCCGCGATCAGTCTCGCGCCTGAACCGCCCTCTCCGGCCATCGCGGGCGCGCGACGCTTCGTTTTCGTTGCGTGCGGGTCAGGGCGCGTCTAAGTGTCGCCAGACTGGCGCGAGCATAGGGCGGCGGGAATGGGGAGATGATCGTCAGGATCATTCATCGCGTGCGCTCTCTCGTTCCCCGGCGTCACGTCCACGACTTGGTCGGCGGATTTGGCGAACTTGCGATTCGTCATGTTCTTTGTCGAGGACGCTTTTGGAGGATGAGCGGGCGCGCTGTGAGGAAGGGCAGACGGGCGAAGATGACACCCTTAGACGACCTTCGTGACGTCCGGTTGTGTCGGCCTAGATCGCGATGATCTCAACGCTACGGCCGTCCGCATCAAGAACCTGCTGCAGCCGGTTCGCTTGGCTCTTCGGTGTTGCGATGGCCAAGCGCCGCTCCGCTCGTGATGCTGCGACATAGATCTTCCGCGCCTGCTCCATCGGCTCTGCAGCGGTCGATTTGCCCTCAAGCACATCTAGGATGCTGCCGGCCCCCTTGCTCGTGAGGACGACGCAGACCGCGGGGAACTCTAAACCTTTCACGGAATGGATCGAGCGAGCGGGAAGGTCGTTCGTGGACGGAGCCACGAGCATTGTCTTCAGGTCCACATGGGCATGCAGCCGGTTCTTGATGGTCGAGCTTCCAATCAAGTCGTGGTCCAGAAGTTGTCTTGCGCGATCCAACCATTGATAATCAGTTTCCCCTGGGCGGAGCTGCAATGCTTCTCCAAGTCCGATGATCTCGGCGCGCCAGCGGCCATCATGCAGTCCTTGGGCCTCGATGTGATCCTGGTAGTCGGACTTCTTGGCAATGGCACCCCGAACGAGCAGAACTGATCGGTGGAGCCTGGTTAGTGCCCGCCTGCGGTTTCCCGCCTCGAAAGCGAAGTGAAAGTGCATCACCGCATCGGCCAGCAGCAGGGTCTTATCGCCTCCGGGGTCGACGACGGGCCTTCCAGCTGCCTTGCTCGCACTCTGCCAAGTGGAGGCGAGCACGGGCGTAGCATATGCTAGCTCGCCGAGGCTCTCGGTTAGTTCCTGGAACTTTCGGCCGATGCTGGTCGGCACGCCTGCGCCGCCATACGACAGAATATAGACGGGTGACGGATCATGCTTATTTGGCCCGACGGCCACATCAGGCGTGCCCCGCGCGTGCGGGGGACGCAGTTGGGAAATCGCCGCGCAGATCGCGGGCGAAGAGCGGAAGTTCCCACTCATGGTCAGTTGATCTTCTCGGTCAAACTTTTTGGAGTAGGCTAGGAGCTCATCCGTCACGCCGCCGCGGAACGCGTAAATCGCTTGATTTGGGTCGCAGATAAGTTTGACCCTCATACCCGTTCCGCGTAGCCAGTCCACGATCTGGAGGTCGGCGGGATTGCAGTCCTGGGCCTCGTCTACCACGACCTCCCGGAAACGCCCCGCCAACGCCGCTCCCAACCTGGCTGCGAAATCGGGATCGGTCAGTCTCTCCCGGGCGCAGTCTCGAACATCTTCGAAGTCCAGCAGGCCCTCCGCTCGAGACCTTTCGATCATCTTCTTCGCCGTGGTCTCCCATGCAGCAGCGCCCTTTTGTGGGGCGAAGCCAAGCCTTCTAACTTCGTCCGCGATGATCTTGCTCGTGGATCGTTCGAACGCCTTCAGCGGCAGCGGCTGAGCCGTGTCGAATGGCTTGACCTCCCAGTCGCCTTTCCCGGGCACCAGCCGAGGTGTGGCGCGGCTGTTTCCCACGCCAAAAGGGCCGATCAGGAAGTGCCACAAAAACCGGTCGAAAGTCCCGACGAAGCTAGGAAAGAGCGGAGTGGGCAGCACGCCTAGACGTTGCAGCCGCGCTTCCAGCTCGTCGATCGCCGCATTCGTGAACGACAGGAATGCGATGCCCCGGCGGTCGTCGATCCGAGAGAATAAGGTCCGCGCCCGCTCAACCATCGTCCGCGTCTTGCCCGCGCCGGGACACGCCAGCACGAAGGCGTGGCCCTCATGGCTGATGACGTTCAATTGTTCGTCAGTCGGCTTGTAGACCGACGTCACTCAACCACTCCTTCAATGGTTTTCCTAATGTAATCAGGTGCCTGAAAGGTCGCGTCTTTCTCGATCAATTGAGCCAGCACCTGTGCAAAGTCGCCTTTGCGGGCGTTCTTGAAGATCTTGTGTATAGCCTTCGCGCGTTCGTCGCCACTGAGGGCCACGGCTGTGGACCATTTCTTCTTCGAGCGCGGATGCAGGGTGAGATAGGCCTGCTGAAGAATCGCCTCGTTGCCCGCCTCCAAAAGCTCCGATTCCAGAGAATACGTTGAATGCACGACGAGGGTGCAGTGCGCGGCGTAATTTTTCGCAGCGACGGTGTCCAGACTGACCTTCCTGGCTGCACCCGGAATGATGGCCTCCTGCTCCGCGGTGTCTGCCTGCGATGTCGCCGCGGTTTCATCGGCGTTAGTAAGGGCGGACGACACGGCGTTACCCGTTGTCGGAGCGTCGTCAACTTCGTCGTCGTCAAGCTCGGCCGTGCCGCGATCTCCGTCGGTCATGACGACGACGCGTTCGGCGATGCGCGCGCCGTCCAGCGTGGTGGTCAGCAGATTTACATACGGCGCGAAGTCGACGCCATCGATCGGCACGAACACGGTCGATCGGAAAAGACGCAGCTTCTCCGCATCATCCTTCAAGACGTGGTGCTTCGCGATTACCGGCAGAAGAAGCGCTTCCGCGATGCCCTCGACCAACAGGACGCGGCCGCCAAACAGTAGTGCGGCCTTCGTGACGTCAAGATAGCGATCGACCTTGCGGCGCTCAAGCGGATTCAAGTTGACCTGCGACAGCGCGATGCATCGGGTGGAGCGACGAAGCGATGCTACCGCCGCGGTGACAGCGGGCGCTTCCACCGGATCGGGGCTGTCGCTGACGCCTTCGGCAACCGCGCTTTCGATCACCGCGTTATCGGCCTCCGCCGTTTCGCTCGTGTCGCAGGAGGTGCCTCCCTCCGACGTCGTCTCCTGCTCCCCCCTGTCTTGAGCCCCAGCCAGATGGACGGATTTGAAGACGACCAGCTGCTGGCTGCTCACCCAAGCCGAGAGATTGGGCGAGTGAGTCGCCACGATTACCTGGAGCTGGCCAGCCGGACCGTTATGAGGCTTGGCGGCATGGGATTGCTCGGCTTGGTCCTGAAGGAAGCCGAGCACGGCGGCCTGAAGTTGCGGGTGAAGGTGAGCCTCCGGCTCCTCGACCAGGAATAAGGTCAGGTCCGAGTTCTTCACCTTCTCCAGTTCGACTGCAATTGTGGCCATGAACAGGAGGTTGGCGTAGCCATGGCCCGAATACCGCAAGTCCTCAGGTGCGACGCCGTGGTCGGCAAGTTTGAACCGCAGGTCGCGGGCGATGTCGATCAATTGCTCCTGAGGCGCAAATCCTAGCGCTGCAGCTTGACGGCGAACGCCCGATGTGAGGGCTGACAGGCCCTTGCCGACCGCGACGTCGACCTTGTTCAGCACTACGTGCGTTGGCGCCCTTGCCAGGTCACGCGCTAGGTCGGACGGCGACCCACCGTCCAGAAAATGTTTGAGCAGTGCCATGATCCGCGTCGGATTTCCGGAGGCGAGGGCCCGTTTGGCATCCCTCAGCGGTGGAAGGTAGACGTGCCGGACCATGTCTTGACAGCCGGGCTCGGGGGTGTTGCCAAGGCGTCCGGCCCAAAGCGCGGGGCGCTCGCCGCCCTCAAGCGCAGGATATCGCAGTCCGAATCGCACTTGCGACAAACTCGCGTCCACTGCCGCGGAGATCAGACGCCCCTGCTGGCCGACATCCAAGTCGGTGAACTCCGCCTCAAGTTCGAAGTGGTCGGACCGGCCTTGGAAGCGGATGTCGGAAGTCTCGCAATAGATTTCCCGACGCCCCCCCAGGGGCTGGGTTAGCAGTCGTATCGCGTCGATGGCATTGCTCTTGCCGCCGTTGTTCTCGCCGACAAAGACCGTCAGATCCCTCTGCAGCTCAATGCCGCAGTTTTCAAACGACCGAAAATTTCGAAGCACGACTTTCTTGAGATACATCGAATCCCCCAGCGTCCGCATGCATCCTGCCAGACCCGCAAGCTGCGCGCGAGCCTCGTGATCGGCGCCAAGGAGAACGTGAACACGAAGCTGAGCATCCCGCTTGGAGAAGCTCGGCCGTTTCGCGCCGCGGGAAAAGAGGATCGATGAGTGAAGCCGAGAAGTCAGGCGCACGGCGCGGCGTCGCCATAGCCGATTCAGCGAACTGAAGGCCTCGCCCGGTTTCCCGTGCGAGGCCTCGTCGGCTGGTCTCAGTCGCCATTGGGTTTGCGGCCGCGGGACCAGATGAGCGTGAAGCCCTCGCCGTCCTCGTCGTCGAAGAGATTGGCGTAGATCGGAGCGTTGAAGCTCGGATCGTCCAGCTTGACCGAGAGGTAGTCGCGGTTCTCGGCGGAACGCTTGGACCACGCTGCGCCTATTTCGACGGCGCGGCCCACGTAGATGCGGTGGCTGGGGGCGTTGTCGCTGGCCCGGTTGGATTCGGGGACGATGCGGACGCCCTTCGCCTGGACGCTCAGGGTGGCGATTTCGCCGTGGAACTCGTTGCCGGACTTCTTGAAGGAACCGATGTTCGCCATGATGACTCTCCTGTGATCTTCTGTCTTCGAGCCCGCGCCCATCGCGGCCTCGATGGCGATCGAAAGACCGAAGGCGATCGACGACGCACCCGCTTGCGGGCCGCAGCAACGCGAAGGACGCCAGGCGGGCGAGTTTCTTGCCTCGCGAGGAATGGGCGCAGCCCAGGGGAAGAAACTTGCCCGGCGGCGTTGCGATAGGCGATCGAGGCGCAGCCGGCCTTCGGCCAGATCAAGCCATTGAAGAGGCCGTGTGGGAGCGACGCCACCAGACAGAGACCAAACAAGGAGAACAGGCGGCCACGGTTCACAGGAAGGAATTCGGCGGCGCCCGGCGAAACAGCCCCGAGCTCACAGCCGTTCCGCCCCGTCTCCCAAACCAACATCGCGGACGCCGAGAAACCCCACGCAAGACCACCGCAATCTATTGGCCTCGCGCCGCCGGCGCCGCCTGTTCCAGCCAGAGCGTCGACCGCGCCCCCGTCTCGACGTTGCCCGGACGATCCGTCAACACCCGATCATCTACCAAGCTCGGAGCCGCGCAACGGCGATCATGATGTTCGCTCATGGTCGATGGAAGCCGTCGCGGCGAATGTTGCCCCGTGCGATGCCCTCGCCGGCTGACCGGGCGGAGCCTGCGGGACGCCAGTCGAGATGGTGACGTCGAAGATGAGCGCTGCGACGATCGAGAAGGAGCGGGATGGCGATGACGATCGAGATCGTGACGACGGTCTCCGTAGCGCACCGGGTCGCCATGAGGAAGCGTCGACCCCTCGCGCCTTCAAAAGAACGGCGCGACGCAAGGAAAGCCGAAAAAAATGGGCGGCGGCGAAAATCCGTGGGGACTTCCGCCGCCGGGCGGGCGTGTTCGAAGCCCATTCAAGCCCAGGGGTCGAATTCGTGGATCACAATTTCCGGATCGCCGTCATATTCGGCGGTCGTCATGACGCCGAAATCGTCGTCGCCAGCGCGAAAGACGACGACGCAGGTCATGAGGGTGGTGGCGAGGCTCCAGCCGCAGGCGTAAGCGGTGTTGAGGGCTTGAGACATTTTCGGCTCCCGTCTTTGAGGCGGGGACCAGCCCCGCGCGACAGGCGCCCGTAAGTCCGGCCCACGGCCGCAATCACCTCGCAGGCGAAGCCGCAGAGGCCGCACGCTCGCGTAGCGGACCCCTCGCGGGTTGATGGCGTCAGGCCATGGGCCGGACCAAGGATTGCGCCAATGAGAGCGGGGTGGCGCCCGCCGGGGTTGGGAGGCGAATGCCAAAAAGTCCCCTGCCCGCCGTTGCAGCTGGCCTGCCGCCGATTCTGGACTGCGCACTCGGCATCCCGTCGGCTTTGTCACGACAGTCGTAAGCTGGTTGATCGCGAAAATGATTTTGGCGCCCAAAGATGCGTCGAACCGGCGCTCACGCGCCGCCCTCATCGAACGTCCACACCGGGATGCCGAGTTTCCTCGCCTTGTCGGCGAGGTTCGCGGAGATCCCCGAGCCGGGGAAAGCGATGACTCCGATCGGCAGCACGTCGAGCATTTGGTCGTTGCGCTTGAACGGCGCCGCCTTGGCGTGCTTGGTCCAGTCGGGCTTGAAGGCGATCTGCGGAACCTTTCGATGATCGGCCCATTTGGCGGCGATGCGCTCGGCGCCCTTCGGCGAACCGCCATGCAACAGCACCATGTCGGGATGTTTGGCGTGGACCTTGTCGAGCCGGTCCCAGATGGCGCGATGATCGTTGAATTCGAACCCGCCGGTGAAGGCGATTTTCGGTCCCGCGGGGAGCAGCACTTGCGTCTCGGCGCGACGCTTGGCGGCGATAAAGTCGCGGCTGTCGATCATGGCCGAGGTCAGCGCGCGATGATTGACCATCGATCCGCTGCGCGGACGCCAGGACGAGCCGGTATGGCGCTCGAATTGTTCGGCGGCGCAATCGCGGAAGAATTCAAAACTGTTCCTGCGCTCGATCAGCGTCATCCCCTCGGCGATGAGGCGCTCCAATTCGACCGAGCGGATTTCGGAGCCGTCCTGTTCCTTCTGCCCGCGCCGCTGCGCCTGCTCGTTGTCGTCCAGTTCGCGCTCGATGCGGGAGACGGCGCGGTGGAAGAGATTGACGCTCGACCACAGCAGCTCCTCGAGGTCGGGTTCGAGGCGGGTCTCGCCCAATGTGGCGATCAGGGCGTCGAAAATGTCGGCGACTGCGCTCGCGATCGTTTGGGCTTGCGGCAGCGGCCTCGGGTCGGGTTCGCCCTGGAAGGGGCGGTAGCCGTAGAGCTGGAGTTCGTCGAGGACGCGATCGGTCGGGGATGAGTTATGCGGCGGTTCAAAGCCGGGTTCGATGCGTTCGGTCGTCATGGGGGGCTACCCTTCGTCGGATCGACCGCGCCCATCGCGGCCTTCATGGCGACGAAAGGCGGCGGGCGGACCGGGCTTGCACCCGAAGCGCAGCGAAGGGCCGGAACGAAGTGGAGGATGGCGGAAGGCCGGCTATTTTGTCTCGCGATGTAAAGGCGGCTTGCCGCCGACGGAAAATAGCCGGCCTGAAGCCATTGCCGGCCCGGGCCGTTTGCCGCCCCGATCGCCCTCTGAAGAAGGCCGTGGTCGCAGTCCTCTCCGACACAACGGGAAGCGCCACGATCCGATGCGACATCAGATCCGCGCGCCGCCGCGCCTCGTTTCCCCGTTCCGGCTCACGCCGGCAATTCCATGAAGCGAGCTACGTCCTGCGGCGCGATTTGCGTCCTGATCGCCGTCCGCAGCGCATCGACGCCGAGTCCGCGGAGATCGTCGTTGAAGTCCTCCAGCGTCGGCGACAAAGCGATCGCCTCGATTCCGAGCGCCTTCGCACGGTCGATCAAACGCGCCGCCGCGCCGGCGCCTGCGGCATCGTCGTCGCGGACGATATAGAGACGCCGCAGCGTCACCGGAAGCAGGATCGCGGCCAAATGCGCGGCTGAGAGCGCCGCCACCATCGGCATGTCGGGCATGACGCATCGCAGCGACAACACGGTTTCGATTCCTTCACCCGCCGCCATGACGTCTTGCGCCCTATCGAAGCGGACGGCGTTGCCGAGGAGTTGGCCCATCGCCCGCCTTGGCGTGTCGATCGGCGCCTTGTCTTCGCCAGAGGGATCGAGCCAGGTGCGATGCGCTCCGGTGATCTCGCCGCCAAAGGCGGTGACGGCGGCGATCATCGCCGGCCAAGTCTGGGTCGGCGCGTCATCGCAGGGCCGGTAATAGCAACGCGGGTGGAAGCGCAGGTTCGCGGTTCCCTGCAAAGCCGCAATGCCGCGATTGCGCAGATAGGTTTCCGCGACAGTGCCCGCAATCGACCGCGACATTGCGAACAGTCGTCGCGCCGATTCCGGCGACCCAGTCGGCGCTCGCGCGTGCTGACGGCGCCATTCCGGTTCTGGCTCCGGTCGTGGCAGGCTGAGAAAGCGCCGTGCTTCGTCCATCACGTCGTGGAAGTCGACGAGGCCGCAGCTCCCGCGAATGACGTCGAGCAAATCGCCATGATCGGCCGTCGCGCCATCGGTCCATTTTCCTGCCCCGCCCCTGCCGGATTCGCCGCCCTTCAGCCGCACGAACATAGAGCGGCCCGGTGTGTTCGCGACGTCGCCGACCACCCAATAATTGCCGTGACGGCGACCGTTGGAGAGATAGTGACGGCATACCGCCTCGGCCTCGCGCGCGAGACGGCATGCCAGTTCGGAGGCGCCCCGCGCCATCTCACGCCGCGTCCCGCTCGCTGACGCGCGACAACGGGTAGCGCTCCATCACCCGTGCGAGAATCGCCGCGCCCGTCGCGTCGGTCGGGACAAACATCCGCAGCTTCCAGGAGATGATCTCGTGGAAGAGACCATAAGCGCTCAGCCGCTCCCGCATCGCGTCGGTGAAACCGGTCAATTCGATCCGGTTGGCGCCCATGACGCGAACGCGGCGCAGTTGGAGCTCCTCGGCAAGATCGATGACGGTCTTACCGGCCATCAGCGCGGCAAAGGCGTCATCGGGTGAAAGATTGGTCGCGTCCCCTTCCAGCGCCACCGTCGCCCACGTCGCCGAGACCTTGCGGCCGACGATGCGTTCTCCCGCATCGGTCTGGAGCCGATAAACCCGTGTCGACTCGTTCGGAAGACGTTTCCAGATCGGCAGCAATAGGCCGGCGACAATGTGGATTGTGCTGTCGACAAATTCCGGCACGGCGGCGAGCTCCGCCGCCCAAGCGCTGGCGAAGGTTTCGCGGTCGGCGTCCCGCCAATGGGTCTGCGGCATCATCGCCAAGGAAAAAGCGGGGCGCTCCATCGGCCGGATCAGCCGCACGCGGCGTTCCACCTCGCCGTCGTCGAGCATCACGCTGGGCGCCGGGATTTGCACGGCGGCGCGGCTCGACTGGCTGTTGACCAGAAGGCGCGCGCGAGGATCGGAGAGTCGATCCAGCGCCTCGTCCAGAGTGACGGGCTGGTTCCTCTCGCGCTGCGTGATCGTCAGCAGGCGCGTTTCCGCCGCCGTGCCGGGATGGGTGTAGATCGTCCGGCGATCGGTGACGATAAAACTCTCCGCCGTCAGGGTCTCCAGCCCTGCGTCATAACTTCCAGATGCAATCGCGCCCTCGATGCGGGCGTTCATGAGCTGCTCGAACGCCGTGAACAGAATGTTCTGGAGATCGATGGTGAGCGCCAGCAGCCGGTTGAGGAAGGTGGTGATGGGCGGCAGCTCGTCCTTGATCCCGTTGCTGTCGGTGAGTTTCAGCCCGGTCGCGTCCTCAAAAACTCCAAGCGAGCAGTCCTCGACCTTGCCCGCGACCAGCAGGACATAGAGCTGACGCAAGGCGTCGCGGGCGTACTGGCTTTCCAGATTGTCCTGTGGCCGGAACAATCCCTGTCCGCCGGTTTGACGCTGGCCCTTGGTGATGGCGCCGAGCGTGTCGAGACGGCGGGCTATAGTTGAGAGAAAGCGCTTCTCCGCCTTCACATTGGTTGCGATCGGGCGGAACAGAGGCGGCTGCGCCTGATTGGTCCGGTTCGTGCGCCCGAGTCCCTGGATGGCGGCGTCGGCCTTCCATCCGGCCTCGAGCAGATAGTGGACGCGCAGGCGGCGGTTCTTCGCCGACAGCTCGGCATGATAGGAGCGCCCGGTGCCGCCGGCGTCCGAGAACACGAGGATGCGCTTGGCGTCATCCATGAACGCCTGCGCCTCGGCGAGATTGGCCGAAGGCGCGCGATTCTCGACGACGAGGCGATCGACGCTGTTCCGTCCGGTCTTGCGAACGATACGTCGAGAGCGGCCCGTCACCTCGGCCACCATGTCCGCGCCAAAGCGCTGAACGATCTGGTCGAGGGCGCCATGCACGGGCGGCAGGGACGCCAGTCTCTCGATCAGCCGATCGCGACGCGCGACCGCCTCTCGGCATAGCACGGGCTGGCCGTCGCGAAAGACGGGACGCGACGACAGATTGCCTTCGCTGTCGGTGAATGGCTCATAGAGCTGGGTCGGGAAGCTGTGGGCGAGGTAGTCCAAAACATATTCTGCCACGTTGCCCGATATGCCGAGTGGCCGTGACGAATCCCCGGTTTTGCGGGGGAAAGCTCGATGATTGCGCGGCATAATTTTTCTCCTTCTGTTGTGAAAAACCCCTCGGCTGGGGGCAGCCGAGGGGCGGTGAAGTTGGGCGGGGGTTTGGCGTTACGCGGTGTTTCGGACCTCGCCGAGCATCGCAAGCAAAGCATCGGGTGGCGGCCGGAACTTGCCTTTCTGGATCGTCGGCGAAGCGTGCGCCGACAGCACCGCCAATTTTTCTGCGGGATCGGCCCGGAGATAGGCTTCCGTGCTCTGTATGCTCGCGTGGCCGAGCCAAAGCGCGACTTTCCGTATGTCGCCGGTCGCTGCGAGCGTATGCATGGCGCAACTGTGTCGAAGCACATGCGGCGTCACGTGTTTATCTGCCAAGGACGGCTGCGTCCGGGTGGCGGCCGCGACATGGAGCGCCAATCGATGCGCGAACCCGTCGCGGCTCATCCGTCCGCCGTTGCGATTGAGAAACAGTTCTGGGGCCTGACCGGACGGGCGAACCGCGAGCCATGCTCTCAACACGGTTTGCGTTTCGCGCCACAACGGCAGCACCCGCTCGCGCCGCCCTTTCCCGAGGATCTTCACCGTCGCGAGCGACGGCTGCGGAAAATCGTCGATGCGAAGCGAGAGCAGTTCGGAGACGCGAAGCCCTGCGGCATAGGTCAGATGCAGCATGGCGCGGTCGCGGGTTCCGCCCAAGCTGCACGGATCCGGAGCCGCCAGCACCGCCTGGACCTCCTCTTTGGTGAGATGGTCGATGAGCGTCGCGTCGGTTCGCTTGATTGGAAGCGCGCGGATGCGCAGCGCCTGGTCGAGGCAGGCCGGCGCCTGGTATTCGATGTATCGGAAGAATGTTCGGACAGCGGCGAGACGCGTGTTGCGGGTGCGCGCGCTGTTTCCCCGGCTTTCCTCGACATGATCGAGGAACTCCAGCACGAGCTTTGGGTCGATGTCCTCGACGGCGAGGTCGGTCGGCCTCCGCTTCAGGCGCTCCGCCGCGAAACGAACCAAAAGCGTGAAGCTGTGAGCATAGGCCGCGACCGTGTGAGGACTGGCATTTCGTTCGCGCGGCAGATGTTCGCGCAGAAACTTGGCGAGGTAGGGAGCGAGGGCCGTCATGCCGCCTCTCCCTGAAACAGACGTTCGTTCGCTTCGGCGATGTCGCGCATCAGAACGGGCGTCGCTTGCAGATACCAGTAGGTGTTCGCAACGTCCGCGTGACCGAGATAGACGCTGAGCGCCGCCATGTGACGCCTGACCGCTTGCCGGTCGTGCGCACACGCCTCCAGCGACCGCACGGCGAAGGTGTGACGCAGGTCGTGCAGCCGGGGCCCGCGGGCTCCAGGCGGCCCTCGGAAACCGAGTTCGCGCGCCAACCGAACGAAGACGACGTAAACTCTGGTCGCCGACGGCGGCCGGCGGGTTTTGACAACGAACAGATCGTCGCCGTTTCCGCCCAGCTTGTCCCGCAGCGCCAGGTAATCCGCCAGTGCCCGTTGCATGGTGGAGTGGAGCGGCACGAGGCGGCTCTTGCCGAATTTACCTTGCCGGATGATCAGACCGTCTTCAGTGAAATCTCGCCGTTGCAGGGCCAGAGCTTCGGAAATCCGCAGACCCGTTGCGGCCAGCAAGCCGAAGAGGCAATGATAGGTGTGCGGACTGATCGAGTTCTTGGGCGGCAACTCCAGAGCGGCTTGCATGATCGCGCGTATTTGCTCGGGCTCCAGGATGTGCGGAGCCGGTCGCGGGCGCTTGCCGCGCCCGAGGGCGTTTGCGGGCGGGACCTCGTGTTGCGGGTCTTCGGCGTTGAGAAATGCGCAAAAACGTCGAACCGTGTCATACTTGGTTCTCGCCGAGTTCGGCGACGACGCGGACGCGCACCACTCATGGACGCGCCTGGTTTGAACGCAGACGTCTTCATGCGCCTCCGCGTATTCCGCAAAGAGCTCCAGAAGCCGCTCTTGCTCGTTGAACTCCAGCCCAAGACCTCGATGCAGGGCGACATAACGGGCGACATGATTGCTCAGCATGCTTCGCCTCCGAGCCAGGGCTGCGCGACGGCCTCGAGCATCGTGATGTCGACCTTCGCATAGATGGCCGTCGTGCCCGGCGAACGATGACGCAGGATCGTTCCGACCGACTCCAGATTCGCGCCGCCGCGCAACATGGCCGTCGCGAGTGAGTGACGAAACAGATGGGAGCCAGTGGGAACGCCTTCGATCCCTGTTCGAGCCACCGCCCGAGCAACGATGCCCGCGATCTCCGACGCGGACGCGAACGGCCTGAAGGGAGCCTGGACACGCAGGAACACATGCGCTTCACGGGCCGGCGGGCGCGCCTCGGTGAGATAAGCCAACAGCGCGTCCCCGGCGTCCTGCGGCAAAGGCAACCGTGTCGGTTGTCGACTTTTGCCGTGGCGCAGGCAGAGGACCGCGTTCGCCCAATCGATATCGGCGAGCCGCAACCGCCAGACATCGCCGGCGCGAAGTCCAAGGCGCGCCAGGAGAAGCAGAATCGCCCGGTCCCGGACGCCGACAGGCGTGGACAGATCGCAGGAGTCGATGATCCGTTCGATCGTTTCCGGGCTGGCGTAGCGTGGAAGCGTCGCGAGACGACGCAATGCCGCGGGCGGCACGGCATGAATGAGCTCGGGTCGGCATTCGCCCTGCGCGGACAGGAATCGCAAATACACGCGCAACACCGTCACTGTCATTCGAACCGATGCACGTGAGCGCGATGGCGCTTGATCGAGCACGATGGCGCGGATTGTCGCGGCGTCGAAGGTGGCCGGATCCGGGCCCAACGCCGACGCCCAGCGCGACGCCTCCTGGAGATAGCGCCGTATCGTCTCATCGGTCGTCCCGCGATGACGTTTGAGCCAAATACGAAACGCAGAAAGGCGCGGGTCTTCGACGAATGTCGGTTCTGTGCTCACTGGCGGAATCGCGTCGCGACGCCGCAAGAAGTCGATGAAGCCACGCGCGCCTCGTCGGCGCCGTGCGAACCCCGTGCCCTCGACCACTTTGCCGCGCTTGCGCTTTATGGGGCAGCGGCAATCGTGCTGGACGAAACGTTCGATTACGGCGTCGTCCACATCGCGCCACAAAACACGAGACAGGCGAAGCCACACCACGAGATGCTCCGCCTCTGACCGATAGCTGCGCCGACATTCTTGGCTATAACCAAGTGTGTCGAGATGACGCGCGAAATCGGCGAGATGCGTGTCGATGCATTCGACGTCTTTGACAACCTGAATTTGGTCGCGCTCCTCCAAAAAGCAGACGAAGCGACGAACGCGGCCGAGATACGTCAATGTTTTGAGTTGGCGCGCTCTGTAACGACCGCATCGACAGCGATGCCGCGCGAAACGTTCGACGATCGCTTCATCGACGCCACTCAACGGGATGCGGCTCTTGTGGAGCCACGTCAAAAAGTGACGCGCGGCGCTTTGGTCGATTTGCAACGCCCCTGAACGGAAACTTCTGAGGCTTTCGAGAAATGCAGACGCCAGAGCGTAGTCCGGCGCCGGCGCATCCTGCTCGCTGCAACGCTGTTCGGCGAGCGGGCGGTTTTTGGCTGTCATGTTGGTCCCTTCGTTTGAACAAAAACGAAGGACCGTAGCGAGAGGAGAAAAATTATGCCGCGCAATCATCGAGCTTTCCCCCGCAAAACCGGGGAGTCGTCACGGCCACTCGGCATATCGGGCAACGTGGCAGAATATGTGTTATCCCGAGATCGGGATAAGACATATTCGCGCGGGGTAATGTCGACCTGCACGTCGCCCCATTCGTCGGTTGGAATCTCCGCGAGGCGACGTTCCATCAGCGCCTCGCCGGTCGAAACGATCTGGATCACGGCGGCATGACCCGAGGCGAGGTCGCGATCGACCGATGCGATCAGCGAGGGCGTCTTCATCGCGGTGATGAGGTGATTGAAGAAGCGCTGCTTGGCGCTCTCGAAGGCCGAACGCGCGGCGGATTTGGCCTGTCTGTTCAGCGTGCCATTGTCGCTGGTGACATTGGCGGCCTCGAGCGCGGCGTCGAGATTATTGTGGATGACGCCGAACGCTCCCGCGTAGGCGTCGTAGATTGCGATCTGCTCATCGCTCAGGCGATGTTCGAGCAGATCGTATTCGACGCCCTCGTATGAAAGCGAGCGCGCCGCATAGAGGCCGAGCGCCTTGAGATCGCGAGCCAGTACTTCCATCGCCGCGACGCCGCCCGCCTCGATCGCCTCCACGAACTCGGCGCGGCTGGCGAAGGGAAAGTCTTCCCCTCCCCACAAGCCGAGCCGCTGGGCGTAGGCGAGATTGTGAACCGTGGTGGCGCCCGTCGCCGAAACATAGACGACGCGGGCCTCGGGAAGCGCATGCTGAAGGCGCAGGCCGGCGCGGCCCTGCTGCGAGGCGGCTTGATCGCCCCGTTCCCCCCTGCCCCCGGCGGCGTTCTGCATCGCGTGGCTTTCGTCGAAGACGATCACGCCGTCGAAATCGCAGCCCAGCCAATCGACGATCTGTTTTACGCGCGAGGCCTTTTCGTCGCGGGCGTCGGAGCGCAGCGTGGCGTAGGTGGTGAACAGGATGCCTTCAGGCAGTCGGATCGGCGTTCCCTGACGAAAGCGCGAGAGCGGCGTCACCAGCAGCCGTTCCTGTCCGAGCGCCGACCAGTCGCGCTGGGCGTCTTCGATCAGCTTGTCGGATTTTGAAACCCAGACCGCGCGGCGGCGGCCCTTGAGCCAATTGTCGAGCAGGACGCCAGCGACTTGGCGACCCTTGCCGGCGCCGGTGCCGTCGCCGAGGAACCAGCCTCTGCGAAAGCGAACGGTGTTCTCGGCGTCGCCGGGCGCGGCGGTGACGATGTCGAAGGTCTCGTCGACGTTCCATGATCCGGCGAGCTGGCCGGCATGGGCCTCGCCGGCGTGAATGACGCTCTCAATCTGCGCGTCCAACAGCAGGCCATCCGAAATGACCCTGGCGGGCAGATGCGGTCGATAGCTCGGCTTGGGCGGCGCGACCGAGGCCATCGCCGCCGATTGCACCAGCTTCGTGGGGTGAGCCTTTGCGCCGGGTATGCGGATCGACTGAATCGCGTATTCCTCATAGAGCGCATCGGTGATGCGATGGCCATTGACCGGCTTCCAATCGATGGTCTCATAAGCGAGTTCGAGGGCCTCGGGTTCGTTGGTCGAAGCGGGAGCCGTAGATCGACGCGCTATGACCGGGCGCGAAGAGCGCGCGACAATTGATTGGGCGACAATTGGCGCGACGACGCTGGTAGACGTCGGCAGCCTTGGCGGTACGGATTGCGTGATCCAGCCGAGCAATGTCGCTACATCGGGCGCTACACCAGGTGACGCTGGAAACATCGTCGGATCGTTGGCGGGAATTTTGTCGATCACGGTCAGCCGCGTGTCGATGGTCGTGCCGTGTTTCGCATAGACGGCGCCGTCGATCGCCGCCGAGAAAACGACGCGGCCGCGTTCCTGAAGGCGGACAAAAGCGGTGGCCCATGCCGGATTGTCTGGCGCGAAACTCGCCCCGGTGATCGCGGCGAGACGCCCGCCGTCAGTCAGACGCGACAGCGCCGAGGAGATGTGACGCAACGCCGCGTCGGCCATGCGGCGATCGACGTTGGCGAGCGCGGAGAACGGCGGATTCATCAGCACGACGCTCGGCGTGACGCCGGCGTCGAGATGATCGTCGATCTGCGCGGCGTCGAAGCGGGTGACGCCGACGCCGAGAAAGAGATTGTGCAGCAGTGCCGCTCGGGTCTCGGCAAGTTCGTTGAGAACGAGCGATGCGCCAAAAAATTCGGCGAAGATGGCAAGCAATCCAGTTCCCGCCGAAGGCTCCAGCACCACATCGGCCGGCGTGACCGCGGCGGCGACGCTCACGGCGAGTCCGAGCGGGATCGGCGTCGAGAATTGCTGAAGAGCCTGGCTCTCCTGCGAGCGGCGCGTATGCGTGGGGAGAAGGCCCGCGATCTTTTCCAGCATCGGGAGCAACGCGGCGGGTGACGCGGCTCGCGCACGCATGGCCGGGCCGAATTTGCGCAGGAACAGCACCGTCGCCGCCTCGCAGGCGTCATAGGCTGTTTTCCAGTCCCATGCGCCTTCACTGTCGGAGCCTCCAAAGGCGGCGTCCATCGCGGCACGCAACGCGGCGGCGTCGATGCGCTGGCCGCGCTGGAGATGAGGAAGGAGGCGTTGGGCGGCCTCGGCAACGCAAGTGGCCGGGTGGACGCCGTTAGGCGCAGCGGACAGCGGCGCCGCCGCGAGGCCGGACGCGGAAGCGAAAACATTCGTCATGGGGGAACCTCGGGAGAGCGGGAACAGGCCGAGCCGCCGGGGCGCTCTCTCTCGACTCCGCCGGCTCAACCCCTTCCCGGCCGTCCTCTCCCTCTCGGGGCGTCCAAGAAGAAAAGGGTCCGGCGCCGCGCGCCGAACCCTTCGATGTCACCAGCCGAGCGAACGCGCGCTCATGTCGGCGGCGGCTCGACGAGGCGGTAGCTCCGGCTCTTGATGTTAGGAATGCGGTAGAGGCAGCTGGAGCCGGGCGCGCGAAACAGCGCGGTGCGATGACTGCGCGGATTGGCGACGACCTCGAGCCGGTCAAAACTTCGGCCATCGGAAAAGGAGAGGGGTTCGTCGAAGACGATCACCTGCCCCGCGCGCGGCTTCGGTTTGGCGGCCCTGGCGCGACGGGCGGCGGCGGATACGAGGCAGCGAGCCCGCCATTGCTGTGCGTAAGGGCGATCCGTCGGCGTCAGCAGATCGAGGATCGTCTCGGGGCAATCGCATTCATGCGGCCCCATCGATTCTTCGATATCCTTGTAGCCGAAGATGTAGCCTTCCGGGTCGCGCGGATTGTAGCGGACGAGACAGATCAACGCCCAGACCTCGCGCTCGCCGGACGCGGTGCGTATCTGTTCCACGGCGGCGTAATAGACGCGCATGCCGACGAGCGCCGACCGTAGCACTTTCGATGTTGCCTCGGGACGCTCGAAGGTGAACTGAGCGTCGAGATATTGGCGCGGGCCTGAATGGCCCTTGAGGGATTGCATGTAGAGCCAGCCCATCGGCGTGTCCTTGCATTGGGTCGATGAAGAATTGGAGGAGGATGAAGACGGCGCGTGTTGGCGACGCGGGCGCCGTCTTGATGGGTAAAAAATTCCGGCGATCAGCTGGCCGGAGCGAGCCGTTGCTCGGCTTCGTGGATGGCGGCCAAGGCGGCCTTGAAAACCGCCGCATCCTGTTCCTCTGCAAGGTTCGTCCGCTCGGCCACATTGATGCAGCCGGCGCGAATGTCGGCGTTCGTGACGGCACCGGCGGCGATCGGCGTCAGCGTCTGGTCGGTCTCGATGATTTGGGCGATCTGCGCGCGAACCTTCGCTTCGTGAAGCCGCAGCAGGACATGGACGCCAAAGCCCGGCGCGGTCGCGAGCGGACCATGCTCGGTCTCGTCCAAAAAATCGCCGAGAATGTCCTCGGTGCTCTTGCCCTTGATCGCATCGGCGGTGACGAGCACGGCCATGCCGCCAAATCCATCCGGGCGCATCTTTGTGCAGGTGAATGACGTGACGATGGTGACGTGATCGAGCGTCGCCGAGCGCTTGACGATGCCTTGAAACAGGAACTCGAACGATGTCTGGCTGAGATCGAGATCGACGTACTCATCGTCGTCGCCCGCCTCTTTCAATTGTTCGCGCACGAATGCGACGGCTTCGCTGGGAACGCCGTCCGAGGCGGCGAGCGCGGCGCGGATCGTTTCGATCGGCAGCTCGAAATGATCCTGCGGTGACGTCTCCGCGAAGAAATAGAGTCCGTCGCCGTCCGCCGCAGTCTCGAAGATGTGCGTCAACAGCAGGCGTTCGAGCGCCGTCATGTCGGTGTTCAAAATCGCCGGTTGAACGACCGTCGGCGAGTGATAGTCGGCCATGTTCTGTCCTTCAGAAATGCAAAAACCCGGCGCGATGGCCGGGCTTTCGGATAGAATTGGATGGGGAAATGTGCGCCGGACGGTTTTGGCCGCCCGGCGGTTGGAGGGTTATTCGGCTGCGGCGGCCGCGTGCGGCTGTTCTTCCTCGGCCTCGAGTTGCGCGTCGTCTTCGTCTTCGCCAAGGAAATCCGGCAGAGCCTCGGCCTCGCCAACCTCAGCCGTAGGCGCGTCGGCCTCCATCCCGGTCTGCGCGACACGCAGCGGCTCGGGCAGCCAGCCCGCGCCGTCGAGCAGCCGCTCGGCCTCCCTCGCCATGTCGGCTTTCTTCAGATGCTCGATGAGCCGCGCCGAATGCTCGCCCTTCGCCTCGCGCACGGCTTCGATAATGCGAACCTTCGGAACCCGGCCGAGATAGTTCTCGACGGTAGGCCGC
This sequence comes from Methylocystis heyeri, assembly GCF_004802635.2. Taxonomy (NCBI): domain Bacteria; kingdom Pseudomonadati; phylum Pseudomonadota; class Alphaproteobacteria; order Hyphomicrobiales; family Methylocystaceae; genus Methylocystis; species Methylocystis heyeri. Next base: position 76,489 of record NZ_CP046053.1, on the reverse strand, counting down.
CAGCCGGCGGCGGCCATGTCGAGATCGACGGCGCGGGCGAGCTGGTCGCCATGTGCGAAGGCGTCCGGACGCCGGTTCCACGGCTCTTTGACCACGTTCACGGTGAGCGCGGCGCAATGAGCGAACAGCGCCGCTTTATTTTCGTGCTCGAACGCCGTCAGCGCGTCCCAAAGATCGGCCGGATTCTCCGGCAATCGCGTGGCCCATTGCTCGTGCCGGGCGTCGATGGCCCTGGCCGAGGCAGTCTCCGCCAGCCCCGGCGCCTGCGCGCTGAAGCCGGAGTTCTTCGCCGTGATCTCCAGGCAGCTGTTGGAGGCACGATAGAACGCCGAGAGGCACAGCGCGTGCAGCACCGCCTGGAAGGCGACGTTCGGCTCATTGGCCAATGCATCTCGCAACGCAAGGGTGCGATCGGCTGTGAGTTCGGTCACGAGCCGATCCGAGAGCGGACGGATGGCGTCGTCCTCCTCCGACGTGTCGCCATCAGAATTTTGGGCGCCGCCGATCGTGATGACGGTCCCCTGAACCACATTGTCGGGGCCGGCGATCCGCGGTGTGTCGCTTTCACCGCCGGTGACGGATTCGACCGGCGCTTCGTCCTCGGGGCGGACGAAGCCGCGCTCAACGCGCAGAGCGCCTTCGTCGTCGATGCTGACGAAGGCGCCGGCACGGGCGATCTCGGCCTGCTCATAGGTCACGGGCCGGTTATCGAAAGCCGCGAGCGCGGTCTCGATTTCGCCGAGCCGTTGGTCGATTTCGTCGGGCAATTCGTCGGCTCTCGCATATTGCGCTTCGAGCGCCTCGTTTTCGGCCTGCAGGGCGTCAAAGCTCGCCCGCTCGTCCTCGGTGAGCTCCACGGTCGCGCCGACAAGGCGGCGCAGACCGGCGGTGTGGCCATAGGGGAAGTCGGGCGCGACAGAGATCCATTTCCAACCTTCGGCCTGCAAGGCTTCGGCCTCGGTCTGAAGTTTTTCGATCGCCAGGCGATCGAGCAACGCCGGATCCTGCAACCAGCCGCCCTCGTCATGTTGAAAGAGATCGCGCATGACCATGCCGCCGGCGGCCTCATAGGCTTCAACCCCAACGAAGCGCGCGCGCCGATCCGAGGCGCGGACGGCGCCGTCGGTGAGCTGGCGGCGGATGTAGTAGGGCTCGCGGTTGTGTGAAGGAGACAATCCCTCCCAGACCTGTTCCTGGCGCGCGTGATCGCCGTTGACCGTGAACGCCATGAGCTGCTCCAGCGTCATGCCGTCTTCGGCGTAAACTTCGAGCAGTTTTTCGGACACGGCGGCGAGGCGCAGCCGCTGCTTCACCACGGTCGGGCTGACGAAGAACCGCGCGGCGATTTCCTCCTCGCCGAGACCTTTGTCGCGCAACGCCTGGAAGGCGCGAAATTGGTCGAGCGGATGCAGCGCCACGCGCTGGACGTTCTCCGCCAGCGAATCCTCCTCCGCGATGCCGCCTTCGCGCACCACGCAAGGAACGGGCGCGGTCTTGGCGAGGCGCTTCTGCTTGACCAGCAACTCAAGCGCCCGATAGCGGCGCCCGCCCGCCGGAATCTCGAACATGCCGGTTTCCTTGCCCTCGGCGTCGAGGACCGCCCGGACGTTGAGGCTCTGCAAGAGTGTGCGGCGGGCAATGTCCTCCGCCAGTTCCTCGATCGAGACGCCGGCCTTTACGCGCCGGACGTTCGACTGCGACAAAACGAGCTTGTTGAACGGGATATCGCGCGAGGCGCTGAGCGTGATCTTCTGAACGGCTGTAGCCATCTCGGTAGTCTCCGTGACGGGCGCGGAGAGCCTCTCTCTCCGCCAAACCCGTCACAAAAACTGAAGCCTTCCTCTCCCTCTCTTCGAGATCGTGGACCCAGAGGAGCCCGAAACGGGAAAAGCAGCTTTCCGAAAACACGGGCGCAATCGTCATCACGCCGCCGCGACCTCGCTGGTCGTCACTTTGGCGGCGCCGGGTTCGACATGATCGGGCTGGAACGCCAGCAGATAGTCGGCCGCCTTCGATGCCGCGCTGGCGGCGCGGACGATGGCGCGATCGTCCTCGCGCAGCACGGTCAACCAGGATCCGAGATAGTCGGCGTGGCGCACGGTCGGCACGATGCCGAGCGACGCGCATACGAAGGCGCCCGCCATTTCCGCAATCAACTCCTCGCGCGCATAGGCTTTCGAGCCATAGGAACCGGACAGGTCGCGGGCGAGGCGAGACTTGTGTCCAACCCAATGCGCGAGTTCGTGGCAGGCCGTCCGGTGCCAGTTGATCGGCTCGAAATAGGCTTGCGGAGGCGGCACCTGTATGAAGTCGTGCGTCGGGCTGTAGAAGGCGCGCGCGCCGCCGATGCGAAAATCCGCGCCGGTGGCGGCGATCAACGCCTCGGCCCGCGGCTCGATCAGGCCTGGCGGAGGTGGGGGCGCGACCTTGGTTATCTCCTCTGGCAGGCCCTCGCATTGGTCGGTGTTGAAGACGGTGAAGCGTTTGAGGAACGGGATCGCGCCAGGCTCTTCACCAGTCTGCTCCACTCGGCGGCGTTCGTCCTCCGGCGTGAAGCGGTCGGCATAGACGACGGTCGTGCCGCGCTCACCCTTCCTGACATTGCCGCCGAGGCCGAGCGCCTGGCGGAAGGTCAGCCAACTCTGGGTGGAGAAGCCGCGTTCGATGACGGCGCCCCAGAGGATCAGCACATTGATTCCTGAATACCTGCGATGGGTCGATGCGTTCCGCGGCATGGCGATGGTCGCCTTCGCCGCCGCCGTTCCCCAGGGCTGGACCCAAGGCGCCCGGCCAGCTTCCAGCTCGGCGACGATTTTGTCGGTGATTTCTTGATAAAGGCTCGTTCGGTCTTGACCGGAACGAGCGCGAGCAGCCGAACGTGACATCGCGAGTCTCCGCGACGGGCGCCGCGAGCCTCTCTCGCAGCCCTAAACCCGTCGGTGCGCCAAGCGCAGCCCTCTAACTCTCTAAGCAGAAAGGAAAATCCCACCGGGTTAGATGCTCAACTACCGACAACTCCGAGGGGTGAAAGACCCCTCCCGCCACACGGTGCGGCGTGGGGCGAGAAGCAAACGGGTGAGGCCGACCGGGGGCTTCCGGGAGGCCGTAAATCAGCAAAACCCGTTAAAGCCGGGCGGGAGGGAACTTCCGATCCCAAGCACGGACCCGTCCCCTTTCCAAGCTTCACACCTCATGAGGGCCTCAGGAGATGGACAAGGCGACGCACGTTCGCTATATGTTCTAACATGGCGATAGGGGTCGGAGGAGCCCACGGCCTCGCGATTTCCGTGGCGCATTTCGTCGGCACAAGAATTTCCGGTATGCTCTGATGGTCGCAAAGGTGAGTGCATGTGTTCGAATTGAATTTTTTCGGCGCGTTCAACCGACATGGGGGCTTTTCGGAATGGCGTTCCTTACCGACGAGGAAAAGGGCAACCTCACCATCGAACGGATGATTTTCCATATCGTCGGCCCCGACGTGGAGGAACCCCAGATCTTGGACGAGATCGCTCCGCCGGAACATACGGACTTCTTCGTGGGGCGCATCCGCATCGCGCTCGGCGGAAATCTGTTCGAGTTCAAAGAGAGATCTCCAACAGAAGCCACCTTGAAGCGAATTCTCGCCGATCCAGCGGTTTTTGCAGAGTCCTCAAGCGAGATGGCCCGGGACTTCCATAGTCGCCACATCACAAGTGCGAGCAATGGCGTATTCTTCCTTTTCCAGATCAGGGCGGGACAACAGACCACTCTATTCGCTTTGATCAAGTACGACATCGACGACGTCGTCCACTACAAGATCGAGGCGCGTTCAGACGGCCACAACAAGGCCAAGCTCCAGCGCCTCAACGAGAATTTCGTCAAGAAGCCCGAGGCGATGCAAAAGGTCGCCCTCATACGTTTCGACGACGGCGTGGGAAAAATCGCCGTGCGGGACAGGAGCCAAAGGGACGGCATCTCCGATTACTTCGCGCAATTCCTGTATGCCAAGCGCGTCAACAACGTCGACGACATGAGCGGGAAACTGGCTGAAGCGTTCAAGGAGACGTTCAGGAAGCACCGGGAAGACCTCCCGGAATCGGTTCGCCGCAACGGCATGGAACGCATTTTTGACGCCCTGCGGTCAGAACCCACATTCGATCCCGAGAACTTGGAACCGTTGGTCAACGCCGCCTTTGGCCCGCTACCTGAAGGTTCTCCCATCCGAAAGACGCTGGGGAGATCGCTCGACCGGGCGGGCCTGTCCGAGGAATCGTTCACCGTCAACGCGAACGCAGTGCCGAGACCTCGGAAGCGGCAGATCAGGACGAACGAGGGCGTTCAAATTATTTTCGACCAGGAGGCGTCCGGCCACACGATCAGTCGAACTCCGATGGACGGCGGCGGCGAGCAAATCACGATCACGACCTCAGGTGTGACAGTCGATGACGCAGAGCCAGACGATAGTCGCCGCCGCCGTTGAGGCCGCGGGGGGCGTTGATGGGTTCTTCATCAACGTCGCCGGTGGAAACCTCGACGTCGGCGGAATGTTCGACGAAACTCGCCTGTCGCATTGGCGCAAGGCGATGAGCGTCTGCGCGCAGGAGGGCGACATCGACATAACATGCCTCGATGAGGACGACAGGGCGATCCCGCTCGGGCAACTTACCGATGCGGTAGGCCAACGGCTGCGTTTCCTCATCAAGCTTCCCGTCCATGACGGCGCAGTCCATCTTCTCGCCATCGAGCAACTCCGCACTTTGTTGAAGACCCCCACCTCGTTGGCCGGCGTTTCCGTAGTGCGTATCGCCGGGCTCGAAGGGCCGTTCGCATCCGAAGCGATATCCTTCGAAACATGGGCGGACGGTCCCACGTCGGCCCCGATCCGTTCGCCGAGAATTGAAGGCAGTCCTCGTCGGTTCGTGAAGTGCTTGGCGCCGAACTTCATGGCGCCGTCCGAAATCGAGCCATGGCTGGAAAAGGACGGTGCCCCATCGTCATCGCAATTCCGAAACGAGTGGAAAGAAGCCGCGTCAATCGCGTTGTGCCGAAGCCTTACCAATGAAATCTTCATGGATGGCGACACCCCGCAATGCGTTCTGGCGAGCACCCCGTCGCGGCGATTGGCCTACGGGCAAGAACGTAACGTGAGCGACGACGAGTTCGTCGCTTTGCAAGCTTGTGCGCGTTGGGTCTTCCTCGAAGGTGCCGATATCGAAGTTCGTCATACACTTTTCACGAACGAACTCGGACGTGAGTGGCGCGACGATCGTCCCTATCTCGACGGGGTATGGGCTCGCCTTCTCCCGTCCTTGGACGCCGCCAAGCTCGCCTATAGGGCGCATCTCAAGACCGGCAGCAAGGAGACGTTGAAGTCGCTGTCGGATCTGCGGAAGACCCTTGGCGACGAAATTCAAAAGCTGATGCAACAGACGAGGGATCTTTCAGCGAACGTATGGCGCGACATCGCTATTGCGCTCGGGGTCACCGCCATCCGCTTCGGTTTGGACCCGACGAAAATCGCGGGAGCCAAGGCAGGCTTCTCGGTCGTCTTCGCCCTGACGGCGATCTACATCTGGGCTTCTTACTGGGTCGCGTTGAAGACCAACCGTGACTTCTTGCAGGTGATCGAGGACACGCGCACGGCTTGGCGGGACAAGCTTTATGGCTATCTGGACAAGGCCGATTACGCGGCTCTAGCGGAGAAACCGATACGGGACGCGACCGCGGCCTACGATCGAACGAAAAACAGGACGACCCTCGCCGTGTCCGTGATTGTCCTTGCCTTGTTCGGCGTCGCGATCTGGGAGTCCGAGCTAGCTTCAGCGTGGTGGCCGAACTCTAAGGCCACTCGCGCCGGAACGCTTGACACGCAATCACCGCAGGAGGCGCCGAAAGGCGCCAAAGGCGCACCTGATGCTGGAGCGAAGTCGCCGGCTATCAGCCCTAAGGTCGAGTGATTACCTTCTCGCCAAGGTGACTGCCCATCTTGGACGCCTATGTCTCGTCCTCACGATGTCCCGTCTGGAGGAGGCCAAATCTCGCACGCGACCTTCAACAAGGCTTCCCCGCGAGCATCGATGCATGCTTCGTCCCAGTGATCGGGATGGGCTGCTACCAACTTGGCGTTGAGCCTGAGCATGCTGTGATCATTCAAGGCTGAGCGCTTGCCGCTCTTCCCGGGAACGGGGTCCAACCAAGGAGCATTTGACAGCGTGGGGTTCAGCTTGTCGCTGACCAAAGTCAGGTTGCCGATCGCGTTCACCTTGCTGTCGCGAAGACGTATCGCCTCATCCGTCTCGACCGGCCAGTTTTTCTGCCATGTCTGCGGCAAGATGTGTTCGATCTGAAGCTTTTCGAAATCGAACTGGATGATCGGCTCTGCCTTCCCATTGGCGCGATGATAATGCTCCTCGATCGCCTGCAAGATCATGGCGACGCGCTCCCTGCGAATGTTCCCGTAGAAGGGCCGCCGATGCCAGTCTCTCCCGAACGCTTCATCGTCGGGCCATTTGATGGTCTTGCTGCCCGCATGGGAGAGCACTGCTCGGATGGTCCCCGCCACCGGGCCCTCAGCGACACCGTCGAGCGTCTCCAAAAGCGTCATGCAAAGGTTCCCGTATCCGCGAGTATCCGAATTGCAGACCATGCGGCGGACGAGATAGCTCTCCAATGTCGCACCCACCTCATCCCGGTCAGACTGGTCCGACGCTCCCCTCCCCATCACCCCCAAGAGGAATGGGTGGAAGACCACCAAGCCCATGGTGGCCAAGCGCCTGAGAGTGACATCAAAACGGGTGTTACCCTGTGGGTGGGTGATCGCGCGGAAACGTCGGGCATTGACGTCTATATCGGCCATGATCGCGGGGACGTCGCACTGCCCTCCTTTGCCCTGCGCCGCGACTTCTGCCTCGGTGCGTTTCACGAAGCGATCATAGAGGTGCTTGACCGGGACAATCTCTCGGCAACGGCGGGACAGCCAGTTCTGAAGGAACGTATCGATGCGTGCGCGGGCGGCATGGCCGGTTCCGACCTCCTTGCGCCAATATTCATGGTCGCGATCGAAAGAAAGCCAGTACTCGTTGTAAAGCCGGTCCAAGGGATGCGTTTGCCCCGAAGCCTCCCACAGCAGCCAGTTTTTGATCAGATCCGCTGGAAGGAGGGGCGTTCCATGAGCATTCAAGGTTTCGAAGATCGCCTGAGGCTCATCTCGATCCTCTAGATCAAGGACGATCAATCGCAAGTGATCCTTCAAGGCGCCAGCCAGCGCCGGAACACGCTCCACGACCTCTCCGTCGTCAAGCCACGCGCTCGCCTTGCCAAAGAAGCGTCAACAGGGATCTCGCTTGGTTCAGCCGCATCCATGACGTGCCGGAAGGGGGCCCGATCCTCGTTGGTCGGCCAAACCTTGTACTTCTCCTCGTCTTCCGCGTAGGCTGAATTCGCGGTCAATGATGCGACCTGACGGGACGCAACCTTGGCCGCTTTTGATCCGTCGTCGTCCCCAGCCGCCATAGCGGCCCGCATCCGTTGGTCAAACGCGTGCTGGATTGCACGGAGCACGATTTGAAGGGTCGTTAGCCTCTGCTGGCCGTCGATAATCTCCCGCACGGCGATGCTGCCGGTCTTGTGGGGGAGCTGCTCCAAGACCACTGTACCAAGAAAATGGCCTCGAACCTGCTTCGCGTCCTTTGTCGCCACCACGCGATCCGCAAGGTCCGAGATATCGTCCCATAGAGGCTCCCAGTTGTCGGCTTCAATCCAGACATAAGGCCTCTGGAAGAGCGGTACAGTATGCCGCGTCTCGGAACCGAAGATTCGCAACAATTCATAGTATGAGGGCTGCATTGAAGTGTTTTCTCCTATTGGCTGAATATCACGCCACGTCGCGGTCCCGCTCTCCCCATCCCCGCGACAGCCGCTTTGTGACGTCAGTCCGAGCCAAGACGCGCTCGCAAAGCTCCCAGCGATGCTCGTCCTCCGTCACGCCCGCCGCATATCTGAGGTCGAAGGCGTTGGCCTGCTTCTTTTTCGTCGTGAATTCGCGCAGTCTCTCGGCAAGGGTCTCGATGTCCTCGATCCAGTCGTCCTCGATCACGTCGGGAAGCGTACCGAATATGTTGTAGCGGTCCTGCATGCGGGCCGAGAGCGTTTCGTAGACCTTCTCGTCGATCGTGCCGTGGTAGACGAGGTTGGCCATGTCGACCTTCTCGCGCCGCTGCCCGAACCGCTTGATGCGCCCGATGCGCTGCTCCAACCGCGACGGGTTCCAAGGGAGGTCGACGTCGATCAGCGTGCCGAGGGTTTGGAGGTTCAGCCCCTCGCAGGCGGCGTCGGTCGCGACGACGAGCCTGATGGTCTTTTCCTTGACGGCCCTCTTGATCATCTCGCGCTCGACGCTTTTCCGTTCACCATTGATGAACAACGCGGACTTCCCGGCGCCGGCGTAGACCGCGACCGTCTCGCCCGGCAGGCGCGCGGTCAGCCGTTCCCCGATCCAATGCACCGTGTCGTAATACTGGCTGAAGACGATGCACCCCATTTCCAACCAGCGCCGGTCGAGGAGATAGAACAGGACGGCGTCGAGCTTCGGGTCGCTCGAGTCCCTTTCGAGGCTATCGATGATCGTCTGTAGATGCAGGCGCTCCTCGCCGACGATATCCAGCTTCTCGTCGCCGAGGTTCAGTTGGAACTCCTCGTCGTCGATCGGGCGACCTTCAAGAAGCTTCTTCGCCGTCGCCAGCCCCGAGGCGACGCTCGAGCATATGCGCTGACGCAGAAGTCCCTTCAGGAAGCCGGCGGCCTTCTGGCGCTTGCCGAACGCCTTGGTGAATTTCTCGGCCGCCTCATAGGCGACATCGAACGTCACCGAGGTCCGCAATCCCAGCCCGTCGAACATCGGCGGCGCCGAATCTTGCCGCGGGTGGATATCGACGGGGATCTTGGGGATCAGCCCGGCATCCTCCAACGTCGCGCGCCGGCGCAGCACGACGTGGCGGACGATCGGGTTGTTCCGCTGGAAGAAGGTCAAGCCATTTGACCGCGAAAGGACATCGTCCTCGAACTGGGGACGGACGAAATCGTCGTCGTCGGGGATCTGGCCGTAAGGCAGGTCGGTGATGAACTTGTCGTCGGCGAGTCCGATGGCGTTCCGTACATGGCCGAAGATCACGTCGGCCTCCTTGGCCGGCGGCATCGGGTTGCGGAACCATTCCCATGCCTCGCGGTCGCCGGTGACGTCGACCTCGCCCGTGATCATCGGGATGGCCTTCTCCAGGTCGCGCCATTGGCTCCACGCGTCGCCAAGGACGAAATCGACGCCTTGGCTGAGGACTTTCATCAGGTCCCAAAGGTCGGCCACGTCGGTCTGGATGGGGGTCGCAGTGCCGAGCAGGACGTGCTCGGCGCGCGCCGCCGCGTCCATCATGAATTGCAGAAGATTGTTGGCTTTGCGTTCGTCCGCGCTCTTCGACTTGGCGCCGCGCGCGCGATGGGCCTCGTCCAAAATCAGCAGGCCGAATTTTTTCGACTTGAGAAGCTTGCGCTCCTCCGTCATGTGGACGATGAGGCCGGTGGAAACGATGGCGATCTGCCGGGGGCATTTCGTGATCCCCTCGGCACCGACCGACGGCAAGGGCAGTTCATCGGGGTCGAGTTGCCACGCCTTTTGGCTGGACAGCCAGACCGCCGAAGGGATGTTGAGCTTGTCCTTCAGCTCCATCTGCCACTGGGTCGTCAGGGTGGCCGGGCAGAGGATCAGCACGGGGCCGTCGCCCATCAGCGCGGACACCAGCGCGCTGCCGGCGAGGGAGAGAGTCTTGCCGACGCCGACCTCGTCCGCGAGCAGAAGCCGCACCTTCTTGTAGACCGCGCGGTGATGTAGGAACAACCCGACAAAGGCCCGCTGCCACGGCATCAGTTGTTCGCCGCCGCGATAGAGGTTGCTTTCCACCAGGGCGGCTGGCGCCACATCCTGCGCCTCAAGCTCCTCCAGTTGGACTTCGACGCGGTGCGCGCTGCGCCCAATCTCGTCGATGATGGCGTCGGGAAGTGGCTTGCCGAGCGCCCAAAGATGCTCGAATTCGTCCTCGACCCATGCGACGCCGTCGGCGGACGAGTCTTCCCAGACGAGTTCGTAATTCTCGCTCCACCCCTCGCGGGTTTCGTTCAGGCTGCCCATGAAGGCTGTGGACGATCCGTCGGGGCGGCGAATGACGCCGGCCTTGCCATGGAGGAACGGCGCGTCGGCGCGGGAGACGACGCGGATCTCGACGTTGCCCTTCCTCAGGATCTCATACAGACGCTGGTAGCGCGGGCGCCGCAGGAAACTCTCGACGGAGTCATCGACCTCGTTCCAGCGTTCCTTGAGGAGCTGTTCGCGGGCCTGCTTGGCGGCGTTGATGTCCTGGGGGTCGAGGTCGGCGTTGCAGATAACCCGCACCTTGCCGATCGACTCGATCTCCTCGTTGACGAGGTCGAAGATCGAGGAGCGGAAATAGCCGGCGATGCGATTGTATTCGGACGCGCCTTGGAGCCGGTCCTTCAGATAGACATGCGACAGCCGCCCTTGGCGAGAGGAGAAGCGGTCGAGCCGTCCTCCTCCGACGATTTCCGTCACGCGGTTGCCGCCGGCCTTCGCATCCATTCCGTCACCCGAAGCGTTCGTTGCGAATCAATCCATGGAGGATAGCGGCGGCCCGGGCTTCCGCCTCATCGAGGTTGGCGCGCTTCTTGGCGATATAGTCGGCGAGCGAGATCAGGTCGTCGCGGACGTTGAAATAGTCGGGGATCAGGTCGTGCAGGTGCGAAAGCACGTCGTCGCTGTCGACATCGTTTTGAATTTCGTAGATGGCGAACAACATGGCGCGGGACTTCGAGGAGCCGAACTCGGTCCCCTCGAAGCCGGCCTTCTTGAATTCCTTTGCCGACTTCAAGCGCGCCTCGTTCGGCACCGTCGAACCCATCAGGTCGTCGTATTTGGGGACACGGAAGGCTCGGGAGAAGTTCTGGTAGTTGTCGAGCTTCTTGGCGCCCGCCTCTTCCACATCCATCATCTTGAAGAAGAAACGCTCGGAGCCAGTCAGTTGCCCCCATACCTTCGGCGACATTCCCTCGGGGACCATATGCTCGTTGGCGACCTGCACCGCGAACTCGATGATCTCGGCAACGAGTCCGCGCTCGCCCTTCACCCGCGGGCGCAGCGCCTCCTTGGTCATGTCGACGCCGTCGATGGTCGTGTATTTCGTCAGGACGCGCAGCGCCGCCGCGTAGCCGGCCATCTGGAGGTCGGCGTCCTCGAAAAGGTTCTCGATGCGCCCGTGGCCCTTGAGGCTCTGGTTTAGCCCGGCCATGGTGTCGATCTGGTCGGCGACCTCGACCTTCACCTCTTGGACGACTTCGTCCTTATAGCCGTGCTCTCCATCCTTGCGCTTGCGGAGGACGAGAATGACCGTCCCTTGGACGTATCCGCCCTTCTTGAGTTCGGACGTGGTCTCCGTCGCGATGTACCACGCCGCCATGACCCGCAGGCCGGCGCCCCAGAAGATCTGCGCCATGTCACCCCAGACACCGGCGTCCTGATGGGTGAACATGACGATCTGGAGGCCATTGTCGGGCATGTGGTCAGCCATCGCCTTGTAGGCGTCGACCATGCCTTTGCGGAAGTCCTCGCCGTCGCCCTTGATTGCGAGAGGGCGGCGGGAATCCCAAGTCCAATGCTTGAATGGCTCTGGAGGGCGTTTCCGAAGCCATGCGATGAAGAACTCCGAAATTTCATGGTAATGAACGGCATCAGCGTAAGGCGGATCGGTGATGAAAATATCCGACCGATCTGCGAGCGCGAGCGCGGAAGTGTTGGATACCTGTCCCTGTCCGCGGATCGTCGCGGTTGGAACCTCCTTGGTCACGACAATATCGCGCAACAAGAAATTTGAAGCGCGCGACGCGTAATTCCAAAACGTGTTGAAGGCCTGATTATAGAAGACGTGGTTCGGCAGGTCTCTTGCGCCTCCGGCTTGCTTGCCATCGGCATCAAGCGGAGCATTAGTTGTGGCCCATTGGCACAGCTTGCTCGCATGATTAAGCAGAGAGGGAATGAGGACGCCGATTTCCGCCTCATGATTATTCTTCAGCAACGAAGCGATGATGATGTAATCGCGTGGGGTAAAGGCATGATGCCAACGGGTCCAGCCGCGGGTGCGAATCATTTCGCTCGTCTTTTCGCCGGGCGAGATACTCATGTCAGGCACAAGACCTTGTGCTTGCCAAGAAGTGAGATTCGCCTCAACGAATTCATGAACTTTATGCTCTCGAGCTTCGTCCTCAGGTCTGACGGACGTGAAAAACGTCGTCTGACGCGGCTTACGCAAGGTTTCTTTTGTGATCCACTGAATGGCGTAAAGTCGCTCCTGAAAAAGGTCGCTCGGACGTGGCGCAAAATCACCTTTCTCCCAAGGGCGGATATTCGTGACTGTTTCCCCGTTGGAACCCTTGCGATCGCCGCGCAAAGACTTTACTGGCGTAGCAAACACCTCTCCACCAACTTCGTGGACAAGCCGACCGCCTTGGATCGTCCCTTTTAGAGCAGATTCGAATTCCGCTGCGTCCTGAGCCGTCCTTACCTCGATCTCATATCGCTTGTTCGCCTGATCGGGGATCAGGACAGCGATCACTTTCTTTGACCTCGAAATGACCCACGATGGTGACATCGGCACCATCCAACCCGTTTGAGGGCATCGAGTTTCCAGGCAATACAAATATGCCTTAGCGCGATTTCCCTTCGAGTCATGCTCGATGCCGAGCGCCGTGATTTCCTCGTCGATCGAGACGAGAAGACTCTTTTCGGCGATTTCGAGCGCCTTCCTGCGCTTTGAGGGCGCCCCGATAACGTTGAGCGCACCCCACGTCAGCATGCAGGCAATTGGATTGAGATCCGACGCATAGGCATCGCAGCCAAGCCTCGCGGCCTCGAATGGTATCGATCCGCCACCGCAAAACACGTCACCGATACGGGGACGGGCTCCAAAGCGCATAATCCCGATCTGCTCAATCAACTCCGAGAGACTATTCGCGTTCGTCCCGAGATGCTCATTAACCCATGGAAGTTGTTCGGAGGTGAGAGTTTCCTCATCAACCTCTTCCGGGCGAAGCAGTCTTTCGACCCGCGCCTGATATGGCATACGCGCGATGACCGCGCTCATCAGATCGTTCCGCTCTTTCCTAGTCATCTTTCGGAATTTAGCTAGCTGATTGTCATTTTGTTCAAATAACGCGGATAGCTGTTCTGGTGTCGCAAAAGCTTTGATCTCATCAATTGTCAGTGAGAGCTTGAATCGTTCCCTGACTTGATCGTCGCTCAGGCCGCACAGCGCCTCGAAGACTGCAAGATCTTCTTCGTCGTTGCCGGTGGAGGGCAAGAGCGCACCAAGCACGCATGCTCGAACGAGGATCAGTGGCTTGCGGCCCTTCCAATAGGAGCCGAGCCCGGTGAGCGTTTGTCCCTTGACGGCCTTCCGCTCCTTCTGTGCCTCGACCGAAATCTTCTGCGCCGGCCACACGCGCTCGATCAACGAAGGCGCATCCTTCAGCGAAAACGGCGTCACCGGCGACTTGGAGACCACTGCGTCCATTCCTTTTCCAATCAATCTTCGAATAGCCGGGGAAGCTGCGGGCGATCATCCTTGGCTTTGGTCTTGGCCTTCGCCTTGGTGGTTCGAATCTCCGCGACCTCCTCGCCGGTCGGATTCTCCGTCAGGGCGATCCTGATCGCCTTGCGCCAGCCGATGTCGCCGTCGTCCTCGCCGCCGGTCATCGCCGCGGCCATGGAGAACAGCCACCAACGCTCGTCGGGACGCAGGGCCACCCAGTTGCGGACGGCGTTGGGGACGAGATCCTTCGCAGCGGCTTCGACGCCCCATGCCAAGACGCACAGTTCCCGACCCAGCAGCCGCTCGACTTTGTTGGTCCCGCTCGACCACCGGCTCGTCGAAAGCTTCTTTTCCTTGAGGCGCTCGTTCAAGACACGCTTGGCCTCCTCGGCGATAGCGGCCCATGCGGCGCGCGGCAGGCGGCAGCGCACGACGGAATCCGGCAGGCCGTTCGTGCCGCTCCTCAATCCAAAGTGCTCGGTGATGACGACGGACTCCGTGCGCGCGGCGGGGATCTCCACCGTGAAGTGATGGGGGTCCATCTCATTGGGCACGCCAAAGCCTATCGTCTTCTTCTCACTCACTGCTGCACCTCTTCGGGATCGACCTTGATCTGCTCGGACGTCTCTTGCAGGAACTCCGTGAGATCGGCGCCGCTGGCGAACTTGAACTCGCCGAAGGTGAACTCGACCTCTGCCGCCTCGTCGCCGATGGCAGTGCGCGCGGCGCTTATGAACGCCTCGATGGCGTCGGGCGCCAGGTCCGTCCCGGGCCCGAAGCGGGTGGTGGCGTTTTTGTCGCCCTTGCCGACGGTGACGACGACGCCGTTGCCGAAGGTCGCCCTGTTCTTCTTGCCGGCGCGGATCGTGACGAAGGTGTCCGCCGTCGTCGCGAGCTTGGTTTTCTTAGCGACCGTTGCCGGCTTGCCGGGGTCGATGGTCGCCTTGCCGCCGGTCACCGCGCGGATGGTGAAGTTCCTCGACACCGAGACGCCGGCGTCCTCGGCGTAGGCGTAGATCGTGGCCTCGCCGTCGCCGGGGATGTCGATCGACCCGGTGTAGACCTTGCCCTCCTTGACGTTGGTGCCGTCGAGGTTCCAGCGGATTTCTCCACGCGGTTTGACCGACAAGGTGACGCTCCGCTTGCCCATGACCTCCTTGGGGTCGTGGGTGATCGTCAGGGTGTTGGTCCACTTCTCGGCGGGGCCGGTGTCATGCTTGCCCTCGGGGTCGACCGCGAGGAACCACAGGACCGTCGCGTCGCTCTCGAAGGTGACGTCGGGGACCGCCGGCGACGACGCCGACACTGCGTCCGTCGGGGCGTAATGGATGCGAACCTTGTCGCCGCCGTTGATGGCCGTCAGGTCGATGGTCGCCTTGCCGTCGTCGTCGCGGGTGCGGGTGACGGCCTTCACCGCCGTCTTCGCCGGCGGGAAAGGCCCCTTCTCGACGTAGCCGTCGCCGTTGTCCCGCCACGCGCCGGTGTTGACGGTCCGCTTACGCAGATCGTCGAGACCCTTCGCCGGCAGCCAAGGCCAGCGCACGTTGCAGATGGCCTGCTCCTCGATGTCCTTCCAGCGGGCGCGCCGGTCGCCGCCGGCGATCCACAGCATCTGCTCGGCGCGCGTGCGCAGGGTATCGGCGTTGACCTCGGTGATCTCATTGTAGAGCTTCGACGCCCCGGTAGAGGCCAGCGCCTCCTCGACGGCGGTCTCGCCGTCGATCGAATTCGACTTGCCGTCCTTGGCCTTGGTCGGCGTCATCTTGAGGGGAACCGACAGCAGGCCGTCGCCATCCTTGGGATGCCTCCCAGGATAGTAGAGCCGGTTGAACAGGCTGGTCAGGGTCGAATTGAACTCGAATTCGGCGAGTTCGGTCTCCTCGTTCAGCTCCGCGACGTTGGGCGACTTGTCGCCGCCGTCCTCGTCCCGGACCTTGGCGACCGCCCAGATGCGCCGAACCCGGTCCTCCAGCTTGGCGAGATCGCTGCCGTCGCCGGTCAGGATGCAGAAATTGTTCTTCTGGACGACGGCGTCGAACAGGCGCTTGGCGTCCTCGGGCGGCACCTTCTTGTCGGGGCTGAGGACGAGCAGCAAACGACCGCCGCCGGTCTTGATGTCCTCGATCTTCGGCAGGGCGAGAAGCTCGGAATAGGCGGTCTTGCGGCGGGGCTCGAAGACGGCGAGGAGGCGCCGCTGCAATTCGGCGTCGATCTTGGGTTGCGCGGCGCCCTCCGCGTATTTCTCGATCTTCTTGCGAAGATTCTCGTTCTTGGCGAACACCCAAGCGTCGTTGTCGCGCCGGTGCAGATACCAGCATTCCCCGCGCAACTGCTCGAACGCGTCGTCGAACTCGATCGCGGAGCGAAGGGGCGCGACGAGATTTTCGATGAGCTGGAGCTTGGTGAGCCCCTTCACGGCGCCGCTCGCCTCGGGTAGCGACGCCATCAGGACGAGTCGGGCGACCTGGCTGGCGGAATCGCGGCCCATCTGCTCGTCGATGACCTGCGCGTGGCCCCGGGCGCTTTCCGTGCCGGCGATGTCGTGGGCGATGGCGCCCGACAGGTCGTAGATGTTGGTCATGCCGTCGCGGATATCCGCCTGCGTCAAGTCGATGTGCTGGCAGCCGACCAGATAGACGTCGTTGGTCGGGCGTTCCTGAACGGAGCGCACCATCATCGCGGCGAGGGTCATAAGACCGCGGGTCTGGCGGAAGGCCTCGTTGTCCTTGAACAGAGCGAGGATGTGCTTGAACGACGGATGGAACGGATAGGAGGCGGAGATCTCGTCGGCGATCTGCTCGGCGGACTTCGTCACGGCCTTGGAGCGCACCGCATCCGAGATGGCCTCGGAGAAGGCGGTCGCCACGGAGTCCACGACGCCGGCGTCGGGCTCGGCGAGCAGCAGGCGCCGGCGGAGGATGTGGTAGATCTCGTCGGAACCCAGCTCCACCGGTGTGATGCTCTTGGCCTGCCGCGCGGATTCCTTCTGCAAATCCCCGTTGGCCTTCTGGATCATCGCGGCGATCTGCTGCGAGGCGCCGTGATAGCTGCCGGAAAGATTCGAGATGACGATGCAGAGGCGCTTCAGTTTCAGCGCGGCGGAAAGCAGGTTCGCGACGGCGTAGACCGTTACGTCCGCAAGCGTACCGCCGCCGACGGGCTGCGTGACGCCGTAACCGAAATAGGGCGGCAGCTCGTCGAGCAGGATCAGGGTCGGCTCGTCGCCGATGAGGTTGACCCAATCCTTCTCGTTCGGCGCCTGCGGGCTTCCCTTGTAGAATTCGACGAAATCGTCGGCCTTGCCCAATTGCTCGGCGATGTCGCCCCACAGGTGCTTGTCGCGGGAGATCGAGCGGCCCGAGATGGCGACGACGCGCGCCGCAGTCGGCGTGAAGCCCTGCGAGATCTCCTTGGGAACGAGATGCGCGAGGCCGGGATTGGCGGCGAGGTAGCCGAGGGCGAGCATGGAGTGCGTCTTGCCGCCACCCATGGACTGCTTGAGTTCGAAGACGGCCTGTCCCGACGACCCCGCGAGACGCTGGAGCCCCTGCCGCAGCAGGGTGTGCATGCCGCCGGTGACGTAGGTCTTCCTGAAGAACGCCTCCGCGGCGCCGGCGTCGTGGCCGACGAGATCCTCGAGGCTCTCGATCTGGTCGCTGAGCGCGTAATCTATCGCCTTGGGGTCGAACCGGCAGGCGTCCTTGACCGTTTGCAGCATTACTGTGTTCCCGTAGGGCAATATGGTGGGGCTATCGGGTCGCTTGCCGTTTCCTCGCACGCTTGGCGAGCCATGCGCGGGTGGCTTCCTCGACGATCTCGTAGGCGTTCCTCTCGTCATCCGGCGCGGCCTTTTTGAGATTCTTGATCAGTTGGGCGTCCAGACAGACGGGGTGCGAGCGGCGACCGTCCGCGCGGACGCGGTCGGCGGGTTTCGACCCCCTCTTGGGCGATCTGAGCATGGAATTCCTAGATAGCTGGCTGTCTAACGATCTTCCCCGACAGGGTCGTCGAAATGCTTTCGCCCCGCAAGCGCCATCAAGCCGCCCCGCCGCAATGCTCCGCCGCCATTGGGCTTCCCCGTAACCGCGACCCTCCGCGTTAACTATTTCTCCCGGGATTCCAGCCGATACTAGGCGAATCACTCTTGACTTGTCGTCGTCCTGTTCGTCGGCGACACGAGCGTGTTCGCGACCGCCATCTGGGCACCCGTCAGCTTGCAATCATGGAAGAAGGCGGACGATACGATTGTGCCGCGCCATTTAGTGGTGTTGAAGTCGCAGAATAGGAAGTGGGCTTCGGTGAAATTGCAGGATGGCGAGAACTAACGAAAGTGCCTTGTGGTACACATAAGGAACTTCTGCTGCCGGGTCAGTGAGATAGCGGAAAACAGATGATTCCCGACGCCCGCCGATGTTTGTCCTGAAGGGCCAAAAACGGGCCGATTCCATGTGCGACAAACCCTGTCGGAATGGAAAGCTGTCCGGAAATTCTAATGCGAGGGTTTTCCGACAGACTATCCGTTCTCGTTCCGTCCCCTTATGCTTACCAGAACGCCTTTCCGTTACTTCGGGCCTATACTCACGCCGGCGACGCGCAAGGCAGCCGAACTGATCGACGATCTGGTCCGGCTCGAAGCGGCAAAGGGTTTTTTGGAGAAGGAAAACGCCTTACGAGCGCGGCGGATTTTATGTCTAACTCCAATCGCGTGTGCGGCAATCGATCCTCGTCTGCCGTAGAACTTCGACGAAACTCGCGCCTTGCGCCGACTTCTTCTATGCCAACCGCGTGGCCCTGCCCCGTGCGATCTGCGCCTCGTTGTAGTAGCGCGACGCCTGCTGCACGGACCGGTGCCGCGACTGCTGCATGGCCTCGGGAAGCGAAACCCCTTCGCGCGCGGCCTGGGTGAGATAGCCCGAGCGCAATCCATGCGCCGAGTATTGCGACGGATCGAGGCCAGCGGCGGCGCAGCGGCTTTTGATCATGGCGTTTACGCTTTGCGGATCGAGGGCCGCGGCGCCGATACTTCCCCATTTGTCGATCGGCCGAAACACCGGGCCGGCGTCGATTTTCGCGAGGGCGAGCCAGGCCCGCAGGGCCTCGACCGGCCGGCCGACGATGAGCGCGCTCTCGCCGGCGTCCGCCGAAGAGGTTTTGGTGCGCCGCAATCGCACGGCCAGCACAGGCAGCGTCGGCCCTTCCGGCGCCTCGGGATCGGCCGGAACCAGCGCGTGCTCTTCGAGGTCGTCCACCCGTAGCCGGACGATTTCGGAGCGCCGGCGCCCGCCGGAGCCGAAGGCAAGCAAGAGCAGCGCGCGGTCGCGAAGATCGATCGCCCTTCCCCGCCCGCAGGTCGCGAGAAGCTGGTCGAGAATGTCGCGGGTGATCGCACCGGCGCTCTTTCGCGCGGGCGGGCGATCCGCGGCGCGGATCGAAAGACGCAAGGCGTTGCGGATGGCGGGAGCGCCGAAGGGCCCTTCGAGGCCGCGCCAGCGATGCAGCGTCGCCCAAAGCGCGAGGCGGCGCCGCACCGTGGCCGGTGCGTGCGGACCGCGGGCTCGAAGACGTCCCTCCGCGCGCAAGACGTCGGCCACAGCCTCGGGCATGCCGTGGTCGGGATTTTTCGCGCGCTCCGCTTCGTCCCACAAATGATGGGCGACGAAGCGCAGCACGGCCGTCTCGGGGGCGGGCCAGGCGAGCGGCGTCGCGGTCGAAGCGCGCGACCAGGCCTCGAGATAGGCGAGATCGCTTGCCAGCGCCCGCAGCGAGTTCGGGCCCGTGCCGGTCTTGGCGAGATGCGTGAGCGTTTCGATCTCTGCCAAAGTCAGCGACTCGGCCAAACGGTCCCGCGCCGCCAGCGGCAGGAGCCCCGCCAGCTCGTCGATCGCAAAGTCGCTCTCGGACGTCATGACGCGCCCAGCGGTCCGAGGACGGTCACGCCCTCCGCTTTCGCGGCGGCGGCGAGCGCCTTGTCGAGCGTGGCGAGCGGCGCCTCGTGATCGAGCGCCAGCGCGAGATAGGTGGCGTCATAGCTCGTCAGATTGTGTTTGAAGGCCAGACGCGCGATGGCCAGGCCGTCGCCAGAGCCCGCATGCTTGCCATAGAGTTTTTCCACGACGTCGAGCTGCTGCAGCATGTCGTCCTTGGAGCCGCGCCCGCGTCGCGCGGCCATGACGAAGAGGCTGCGCATCTCATGGAGAAACAGGCTCGGCATGAGCGGCGGCTCCCGCGCGGCCTGCCGGCCGAGCGCGGTCGTCGCCGGATTGGCTTCGTCAGGCAGGAACCAGCTGGCGGCGAAGGAGGCGTCGACGACAAAGGGCGTCAATATTTGTGCCCCTCATGCCGCCAAGCGAGGATTTCCTCGACGCTCACGGGCTTGATGGCGCCGCTGTCGCGCAAGGCCAGGGCCCGCTCCATGAGGGCCGCGCGCTCGGCCTGCTCGGCGAGCGGCGCGAGCCGGGCGACGGGCTCGTTGCCGCGGGCGATGATGATCTCTTCGCCGGCTTCGGCCTTGGCGATGAGCTCGGAGAAGCGCGCCTTGGCTTCGCCGATGTTGACGGTGACGGTCATGAAATCCTCGGAGTTTGACTGGCGGACGACGCCGAGCGAGCGATTTTTGCCAGTTTCGGACGGTCTTTCCGACAAGTCAAGCCCTTGACCTGTTAACCATCGATAAGAGGTACTTATCGATGGTCATAGGCCCCTTCCGCAGCCATACCAGCAGACGGAAGCAACGATAGCGGTCAAGACTTTCGATTATGTGTCGATGCCATAACCATGTTGCCAGCGAGCGGCGCTGCCGCAAAGGCGGTGCAATGCGCGTTCTACTTGTCGAAGACGACGCGATGATCGGTGAGGGCCTGGTGGCGGCGCTCGCGGCTGAAGGCATGTCGGTCGACTGGGTCCGCGACGGCACGCACGCCGAAGTTGCGTTGCGGGACAGTGGCTATTCGATCGCCCTGCTCGATCTCGGGCTGCCCGGCTCGGACGGACTCGATCTTCTGAAGGCAGCGCGGCAGCAAGGCGTCGAGACGCCGGTGCTCATCATCACGGCGCGCGACGGGCTCGACAATCGGGTTGCTGGCCTCGATCTCGGGGCGGATGATTACCTCGTTAAGCCCTTCGAGACGCGCGAATTGCAAGCGCGGATGCGGGCACTGATACGTCGCCGCGCGGGACGGGCCATCTCGGTGCTGGTTGCCGGCCGGACAGAACTCAACACTGAGACGCACGAGTTGTCCCGCGGCGGCGTAGCGGAAGTGCTGCCGGCGCGGGAATATGCGTTGATGCATGCGTTGATCGAACGGCCAGGACGAATCCTCTCGCGTTCGCAGATCGAAGAACGAATTTACGGGTGGGGCGAGGAAGTCGAGAGTAACGCGGTCGATGTCCTCATTCATTCCATCCGGCGAAAATTCGGGAAGGACCTGATTTTCAATGTTAGGGGCGCGGGATGGATGGTGCGGACATCATGACAGTCTCGCTGCGTCGCGCCGCCCTTTCGTGGATGACCGGTCTGCTCACCGTTGTGGGGTTCGTCACGATCGTCGTCGCATATCTTTATGCCCGCGGCGAGGCGGCGGAATTTCTTGACAGTCAACTCCGTCAGATTGCGTTGAATGCGGGAACGGGGATGCCTTTCGGCAACGCTCCGGCGGCGGCCGACCAGGACCCGGAGGATCAGTTCGCGATCACGATATGGGATGCGAAGGGGCGCGTTGCCCATCAATCTCTCCCAAGCGTCCAAATTGCGCGACAGGCCCAGCCGGGCTTTGCGAATGTGAAAGCGGGCGGGGAACTTTGGCGGGTCTACACGACGAGCGACAGCGACCGGACGGTCCTGGTCGCTCAGCGCGATACGGTGCTCGCGGAGATCGCCGATAGTGCGGCGCTGGGGGCGACCGCGCCGATCCTCATCATGATCCCGCTCTCCTGGCTCGTGGTCGGATGGGCCATGAATCGCGTGCTCGGGCGACTGGACGAATTGGCGAATGCGATTGCAGAACGCAGCGTGTCGGCGACGGAGCCGATTCCGCTGGCCGGCGTCCCGGTGGAAGTGACGCCGCTCGTCGAGAGCATGAACGGTTTTATTGTGAGACTCCGAGCGGCGGCCGAAACGCAAAAGCGGTTTCTCGCCGACGCCGCGCATGAACTGCGGACGCCGCTCGCGGCGATGCAGATTCAGGTCGATAATCTCGCATCAGGTGGGCCGGGACCGCAGGACGAGCGTGTGGCGGCTCTCGCGGCAGGCGTGAAGCGCGCGAGTTTACTGGTCGATCAACTTCTGAGGTTGGCGAGGCTCGACGAACCAATCCCTGCACACCGCGAGGCGTTCGATGTCGGCGCTCTGCTTCTTGAATGTGTCGGCGATTGTGTGCCGCTCGCGGACCGCAAGGGATTAGATATAGGCGTCAATGCCGGATCGCCCGTCACGAGCCGCGGCATAGAGGGAGAGGTGCGCGTCCTGTTCGCGAACCTAATCGAGAATGCCATCCGATATACGCCGTCAGGCGGAAAGATCGATGTTTTGCTCGATCACCGCGACGGCCAGCTGATTGTCAAAATCCTGGACACTGGAACGGGCCTGCCGAAGGGCGCGGAAGCACGCATCTTCGATCGTTTCTATCGGGGCGCTCCGCAGGAAGGAAAAGGCGCCGGACTCGGGCTGGCAATCGCGCGCCGGATCGCCGAGCGTCATGCCTTTGATTTAACCGTAGAAAATCGTGCCGACGGCGTTGCTGGCGTGGTCGCGCGGGTCACGATGCCTGCCGAGGCCTCAACCCTAGGCCACGCTACGAGCTAATTCGCTCCTAATTCGCGCATTGCACAATCATCCGCATGCGACGCCTTCGCGTGGATGCGGTTACGTCGCTTCACAGGCAAGGGGCGACTGGAGAAAATCATGGACATCACACTACCGCGACGCCTGGGCTTGGTTGGCATGGCGGCAATCCTGCTGGCGTTCGCGCCGCCGGCGCTGGCCTATAGCGGCCAAAAGCTCGCCGGCGAGGCCAAGATCAGCATCGAGAGGGCGCGCGAAATCGCGCTGAAAGCCCATCCCGGCAAAATCACGGATGAAGAACTGGAGCGCGAGGCGGGCGGGAGTGGGCTTCGCTACTCCTTCGACATCAAGCACGGCCGCGTCACCCAGGAAGTCGGCGTCGATGCGGCGACCGGGCAGGTCCTCGAAAACGCGCCTGAAGGGCCAAACCCCGACTGAAGTCGTCGGAACAAATGAACCTGCCCGCCTTGCGCCGCGTGAGGCGGGCCTTCGCACGAATGAGGCAAACAATGAACGACGCCCGGGACATCACGTTGAGCAAAGTGCCTGAAGTCACGCTTGGCTTCTGGATCATCAAGATTCTCGCGACGACGCTCGGGGAAACAGGCGGCGATGCCGTCACGATGTCGATGAACCTAGGCTATGCGATCGGCACCATTATTTTCTTCGGCGTCTTTGTTCTGGCGGTGATCGCGCAAGTTCGTGCGTCGAAATTCAATCCGTACCTTTATTGGCTGACAATCGTCGCGACCACGACCGTGGGCACGACCATGGCCGATTTTGCGGACCGCTCGCTCGGCATTGGATACACGGGCGGCTCCTCGCTGCTGCTTATGCTGCTCATGGCGTCGCTGGCGATTTGGCGCTGGTCGGAGGGTAGCGTCTCCGTGAACACGGTCGCGACGCCACGGGTCGAAGCCTTCTATTGGACGACCATCCTGTTTTCGCAAACCCTCGGCACAGCCCTGGGCGACTGGATGGCTGACTCGAACGGCCTCGGCTTTGGCGGCAGCGCGCTCGTGTTCGGGGCAGCCATTGCGGCAACCGCCGTGACCTACTGCTTCACGAACCTCTCGCGCGTTGGGCTGTTCTGGGCAGCTTTCATTCTGACGCGACCGCTCGGCGCGACCGTTGGCGATCTTCTCGATAAACCGTACGCGCTCGGGGGCCTGGCGTTGAGTCGTTATTACGCGTCGGCCGTGCTCGTTGCCGCGATCCTCGCGTTGATCGTTGTGTTCCCACAGCGTCCAGGCGTGCATCCCAGCGCGGCGAAGACTTGACCACTGCCGTATTGCGACCGCGTGAAAACCAGAGACAGCAACACCCAACGCTAAAGAGATCTGACTCAGAGCGGCGTTTCAATTGGTTTTGAAACGCCGCTCTGATTTCTTGTCCGTGGCTTCCACCAGCGTTCAGGGTTTCCGCCGGCTTCGTAGAATTTGCCTAACCTCGATGTGGCCCTGATGACCAGAATCTCGGTCTCCGGCTGCGCTCTAGATGCCCCCCAAGACCTTTCCGCCGAGATCAGGCGAGGTCGAAGCGATCGGCGTTCATCACCTTGTTCCACGCAGCCACGAATTCGGCCACGAACTTTGCTTGCGCGTCGGCGAAGCCGTAGACTTCGGCAACCGCGCGCAGCTGGGAGTTCGAGCCGAAGATGAGGTCGACACGCGTGCCGGTCCACTTCAGGGCGCCGCTCTTGCGGTCGCGCCCCTCGAACACGTTCTCGTCCGCCGTCGCTTTCCACTCCGTGCCCATGTCCAGAAGGTTCACGAAGAAGTCGTTGGTCAGCGTCTCCGGCCGCTGCGTGAAGACGCCGTGCTGCGACCCGCCGCGGTTCGCGCCCAGGACGCGGAGGCCGCCGACGAGAACCGTCATCTGCGGGGCGGTGAGCGTCAGGAGCTGCGCCTTGTCGATTAGAAGCTCCTCCGCCGGCACGGTGTATCTGGCCTTGAGGTAGTTGCGGAAGCCATCTGCGACCGGCTCGAGATAGGCGAAGGACGCCACATCGGTTTGTTCCTGCGACGCGTCCGTGCGGCCGGGCGCGAAGGGAACGATCACGTCGTGGCCGGCCTTTTTCGCGGCCTGCTCGACGGCGGCCGAGCCGCCGAGGACGATGAGATCGGCGAGCGAGACTTTCTTGCCGTCGCGCGCCGCGCCGTTGAACGCTTTTTGGACGTCCGCAAGCGTCTCGAGAATCCGCGCCAATTGGGCGGGCTGGTTGAGGTCCCAATCCTTCTGCGGCGCGAGACGGATACGCGCCCCGTTCGCCCCGCCGCGCTTGTCGGAGCCGCGGAAGGTCGCCGCCGAAGCCCAGGCGGTCCCGACGAGCTCGGAGATCGAAAGCCCCGTGGCGAGGATTTTGGCCTTGAGATCCGCGATGTCCTTGGCGTCGATCAGCGCGTGGTCGACGGCGGGAACCGGATCCTGCCAGATCAGCTCCTCCGCCGGGACCTCGGGGCCGAGATAGCGGGCGCGCGGACCCATGTCGCGGTGCGTGAGCTTGAACCACGCCCGGGCGAACGCGTCTGCGAACTGATCCGGATGCGCCATGAAGCGCCGGGAGATCTTCTCGTAGGCCGGATCCATCCGCAGCGAAAGGTCCGTGACCAGCATCGTTGGCGCGTGCTGCTTCGACGGGTCGAACGCGTCCGGAATTGGCGTTTCGCCGCCGCCTTTCGCCCTGAACTGATTAGCGCCGGCCGGGCTCTTGGTCAGCTCCCATTCGTATTTGAACAGGTTCTCGAAGAAGTGGTTGCTCCACTTCGTCGGCGTCTGCGACCAGGTAACTTCCGGGCCGCCGGTGATCGCGTCTTTACCTTTGCCGGTGCCGAACTTGCTCTTCCAGCCAAGGCCTTGCTCCTCGATGGGCGCGGCTTCTGGCTCGGGGCCGACAAGCGCCGCATCGCCGGCGCCGTGGGTCTTGCCGAAGCTGTGTCCGCCGGCGATGAGCGCAACCGTCTCCTCGTCGTTCATTGCCATGCGCTTGAAGCTCTCGCGAATGTCGATGGCGGCGGCGACCGGATCTGGCTTGCCGTTCGGCCCATTCGGGTTCACGTAGATGAGTCCCATCTGCACCGCGGCAAGCGGATTCTCGAGCTGGCGGTCACCGGTATAGCGCTCATCGCTACGAGGATCAGGGAACCAAACCTTCTCCTTGCCCCAGTAGACGGCCTCGTCGGGCTCCCACACATCGGCACGGCCGCCGCCGAAGCCGAAGGTCTTGAAGCCCATCGTCTCGAGCGCGACATTGCCTGCGAGGATCATGAGGTCGGCCCAAGAGATTTTCCGGCCGTATTTCTGCTTGATCGGCCACAGGAGCCGGCGCGCCTTGTCGAGGCTCGCATTGTCCGGCCAGGAGTTGAGCGGCGCGAAGCGCTGCTGGCCGGACCCGGCGCCGCCGCGGCCGTCGCCGACGCGATAGGTGCCGGCGGCGTGCCACGCCATGCGAATGAAGAGCCCTCCGTAGTGGCCGAAATCCGCAGGCCACCAGTCCTGGCTGTCCGTCATCAGCGCGGCGAGGTCTTTCTTCAGTGCCTCGAAGTCGAGCTTCTTGAATTCTTCCCGATAGTCGAACGCCTCGCCCATCGGATCGGAAAGGGGCGAGTTCTGCCGGAGAATCTTGAGGTTCAGCTGATTCGGCCACCAGTCGCTGTTCGACCTCATGCCAAGCCTCGTCGTTCCGTGCACGACCGGGCACTTGCCCGCATTCATGTCAGTCTTCGCGTCCATGTTCCTCTCCGACCGTGTTCCAGTTTTCTTCGAATTGTTCGTATGGAACCTGGGCAGCCGCTTCCTTCACTCGCACCTTCGCTCATTGCCGCATGTTACACAGGCAATTGGCTCGCGAGCACGTCGACTGCCCGCTAACGTAAGTGCGAGCACTGCGACACGGAATGGCCTGTGACATAGGGCGCTGCCAAAGGTCCGGCAATGTCGCCCAATCTGAACGCCGGGAACCAAGCGTCTGACTTGGTCCGCTCACTGGTCCCGTTCTCCGAAATCATCGAAAGCTACAAAATGGAGCCCAGCTGCCGCCTGAGGATGCGTCTGTAGCGGCGGCAAATTTGGGGTTCGGCGGACCCATCGGAACGAAGCGCCCGTGACGCAGGTTGACCCTAAGAGTGCTCTCTGATTGGGGTCCGTGCAGTCAAGCTAAAGCCAAGGCCGCGGTCGCCTACAACGCGACGGCGGATTACTTTGACCACCCCGCTTTCGCAGTTCAAATCGTGGTTGAGCGACGTGCCGTCGCTATATACGATACCGGCATTCGCAGGAGTCTGAGGGCGTGCCGGCCCACTTCCGACCCAGCCGACCCCGTCTCAGCGGGGACGCCGACGCAACGCTAATTTCTCCAACGACGCTGACGCGATCGTCGCGATTAATACCAAGGTTTTGGAGGGCGTGCCGTGCTGACTTGTCTTCGTGGAGCCCATGTTGTTGATCCCGTCCACGAGACCGACAGCGTGGGCGATGTTTGGTTCGAAGATGGCCACATCGTCGCGCAGCCAGAAGGTCGCAAGCCCGACGCCGAATATGATGTGTCCGGCCATATCGTGATGGCAGGCGCGATCGACATCCATTCGCATATTGCCGGCGGCGGCGTGAACGCGGCACGCCTTTTAATGCCGGAGGCGCATCGCGCTCATCGTCCGCGACCGCCGGGCACGCCTCTTTCGACGGCGGGGTGGTCGACCTTCGAGACTGGCCGTCTCTACGCGCAAATGGGCTATACCACGGTCATCGAACCCGCCATCTTGCCTCATCAGGCTCTCCACGCCCATCTCGAACTCGCGGACATCCCGATCATCGATAAGGGATTCTTGACCGTTCTCGGCAACGACGACTTTCTCCTGAGCGCATTTCGTAACAATGAAAGGGACGCCGCGATCGTCGATTATATTGGCGCGACGCTCGAATCGACGCGCGCAATCGGCATCAAATGCGCGAATCCCGGCGGTGTGTGCGCATGTAAGCAAAATCTTCGTTCCTTCTCGCTCGACGACAAGGTGCCGGAATATGGGCTCTCCTCGCGCGATATTTTTACACGATTGCAGCGCGCGGTGGCGGCGACAGGTATTCCTCACCCCTTGCATTTGCATATGAGTAATCTTGGCCTGGCGGGAAACGTCGAGACTGCGCTCGCGACCATAGACGCTTCGCAGGGCTTGCCGTTGCATCTCGCGCATGCGCAATTCTACGCCTATGGCAAGGAAGGGAAGAATGGGTTCTCTTCTGCTGCAGCGCAACTCGCTGAGAAGATCAACGCCGACAAGAAGGTCACCATGGACGTCGGCCAAGTGATGTTTGCGAACACGGTGACGATTTCCACCGACGTCATGAAGCAATTGAACAGCCTGCCCAGCGGCCGACCGAAGAAAGGTGTGATTTTTGACGGAGACAGCAGCGGCTTGGGCGTGGTGCCTTATGCCTACCGAGTCTCGGATTTCTTCAACGCGGTGCAATGGGCTGCGGGGCTAGAACTGTTCTTGCTGACCAACGATCCGATGCGCGTTTTCTTCACGGTCGATCACCCGAACGGCGCGCCTTTCACATCCTACCCCGAAGTCCTAGCCCTGCTAATGAGTGCTGACAAACGCGCGCAATGGTTGTCACGATTACCGGCGGACGTGCTCGAAATGACCTCCTTGCCTTCGATCAAACGAGAATACTCCTTATACGAAGTCGCCACCATGACGCGCGCCGCGCCGCGCAAGCTTTATGGGTTCAACGATCGCGGCGAACTCGGGCCCGGCGCCGTCGCCGATATCGCGGTCTACAAACCGCAAAGAGACAAAGCCGGCATGTTCCGCGACGCAGCCTACGTCTTCAAGGACGGCGATCTCGTCGTGCGCGACGGCAAGGTCTCTCGCTACACCCATGGAAAGACATTGCACGTACATCCCGAATACGACCGCGCGATCAACAAACGTCTCGACTCCTATTACGACGATCTCTACGGCATGCCGCGCTCGCTTTTTGAAGTCTCGGATGCCGCCCTTCCCAACAAGGACGCCTTCGCGGAGGTTCCAAGCCGCCGTTTAGGAGGCAGCATCGGAAGAGCAGAAGCAGTTCATCGACGCGGGTGAGCGCTGCCACGGGCTTCAGCGCCGACACCTCTCTGAGAGCCGCGGGCAGGCGATACATTTGGGATGCCGGCGCGGCGGAGCGACAAATTGCTGTCGCCGTTTCTCATACCACTCGCCGATCTTGATTCACCTCGTGCGAACGGCGACCTAAATGTCGCCGCCCTGCCCAGCTCCGCTTCTATCTCCAACAATCGATTGTATTTGGCGATGCGCTCGCTGCGGCTCGCCGAACCTGTCTTGATTTGCCCGCCGCCCATGGCCACGGCGAAGTCTGCTATGAAAGCATCCTCGGTTTCGCCGGAACGATGAGAGATAACATAAGCCCATCCCGCCTCGCGGCACAAAGCAATCGCTTGCATCGTCTCACTGACGGATCCGATTTGATTGAGCGTGATCAGCACGGGGTTCGCCGCGTTCTCCGCTATACCCCGCCGAATGAAGGCCGGGTTTGTGACGAAGATGTCGTCGCCGACAATCTGGGCGCGACCGCTTTGGGCGGCTGTCTGACGTGCAAAACCTGACCAATCATTCTCGTTAAGGCCGTCTTCGATCAAGACGATAGGGAAGGCTTCGAGCCACTTTTCATAGGAAGCGATCAGCTCGTCGCTCGTTTCCTGCGCTTGGCCAAACTTGGCGAGATCGTAGCCATCGCCAGCCCAACATGAGTTTGCCGCCGGCTCAGCAATCCGCGTTGGTCGGCGCCATCCAATTCGGCGCCGGCAACGTCGGCGCCTTGGCCTACGGGACGCCTTGGCCGATGGCGCGGCGACGGATGGGGTCGACGCCTCCGCGGTGGCGCGCATGGAATTTGCTGCTGATCGCGACGCTGGTCTTCGTCGCCGGATTCAGCGCCCATCTCGCGCCCGGCTGAACGAGTGAAGGCGCCAAATAAAAGGGAGGAGACCGGCCGCCTCCCCCTTTCTTACGGCGCTGGGCCAGGCTACGAGGCTCTCTGGAACCGCGCGGCCTCTTCCGAACCCTTTGTGGCGTCGCCGGCGCTGTAGGAATGGGCGCCGACTCCGGCGAGCTTGCCGCCGTCGACGATGAGATATTCGTCGCGGATCGGCCTTCCCTCGAACCAGCACTCCAAGATCTCGCGCACGCCGGCGGCGTAGCGCGCCTGCGCGGAAAGCGAGGTCCCCGAGATATGAGGCGTCATGCCATGATGGGGCATGGTGCGCCAGGGATGATCCTTCGGCGCCGGCTGGGGAAACCACACATCGCCCGCATAGCCTGCGAGTTGGCCGCTCTCGAGCGCGCGCACGATCGCGTCGCGATCGCAGATCTTTCCGCGGGCCGTGTTCACGAGATAGGCGCCGCGCTTCATCTTCGAGAGCATCTTGTCGTCGAACATATGCTCGGTTTCAGGATGAAGCGGGCAATTGATCGTTACCACATCGCAAACCGTGACCATATCCTCGACGTTCGGATGCCAATGCAGATCGAGCTCCTTCTCCACCGCCTCCGGGAGACGATGGCGGTCGAAGTAATGCAGCTGTACGTCGAAGGGTTTCAGGCGCCGCAACACCGCAAGACCGATGCGACCAGCGGCCACGGTGCCGATATGCATGCCCTCCACGTCGTAAGAGCGCGAGACGCAATCGGCGATGTTCCAACCGCCCTTGATGACCCAGTTATAGGAGGGAATGTAGTTGCGCACGAGGCCGAGGATCATCATCACGACGTGCTCGGCGACGCTGATCGAATTGCAGAAGGTGACTTCCGTGACCGTGATCTTGCGATCGATCGCCGCCTGCAGATCGACATGATCGGAGCCGATGCCAGCGGTCACCGCGAGTTTGAGCTTCGGGGCCTTGGCGATGCGTTCCTCCGTCAGATAAGCCGGCCAGAATGGCTGCGAGATGACGATTTCCGCATCGTGCAGCTCCTGTTCAAGCCTAGAATTCGGCCCGTCCTTGTCCGAGGTGACGACGAGCGTATGACCTTGGCTTTCGAGATATTTGCGCAGTCCCAACTCCCCCGAGACGCTGCCGAGCAGTGCGCCCGGCGTAAAGTCGATCGCCTTCGGGTGGGGCACAATCTGACCGTCTGGATACTTCAGGATTTTCGGCAGATCGTCGCGCGGGTAGGATTTGGGATAGCCGTCGACGGGATCGTCATACAGCACGAGGACAACCTTAGCCATTTTGAACACTCCTTTCCCGTCTGGAAATAGAGGAGCATTCGGCCATTTCGCGATAGTCGAGCAAATTTCACCGACATTCCCGCGTGAACGCCGAACCGGCGCCGATGTTCCCGTTTCCAGCTGGAAGAGGTTGTGACACTGCTTTCGCGTCATTCAGGTTCGCTGGACTCACCGACCGCTCAGGATCATCAAGCGACCGATCAATCGATTCGCCGTGCGGCCGCTGCACCTTCGGCCCCGAAAATCACGGTGGCGGATCGCGGGGCCGCCGGGAGCGATTCAGCCGCCTCGCGCCACCATTCATGACCCGCGCCTCAACTGCTCTTCTGCGCTCACGGCTTGAGCGCTGGAGCCTACGGCAAGCCCTTTGGAGACGACGCGGCCCGCCGGGAAATACGCCAGGGCGCTTTTTTGCGGGCGTTCTTCCCTTACCTGATAAAGGCGCCATATCTCCGCCCAAGCCTCTGACGGAATTGAGGGGAGCGCCATGGCCAGTAGACAGCAACGCGGCAATCGCGAACAAAAAAGCCCAAGAAAGACGAATCGATGATTGCGCCCGCGTCGCAGGGTTTGATTTGGGAAAGTGTCGACAAGGCGCATGCAAAAGCCCGCACCGGTGGAAGGAAATAGCTGCGGACGTTGCCCGAAAACGTAGACCGAAAATGCTCCGATCTCGGACGAGCAGGCGTGCCATTTTGCTTTTGAGGGAGCATGTCAAGCTGCCCCGGACCAACATTTCAATCTCAGACAGAACACGATAAGTTGCGTCAGTCACTTCTTTAGCCCCGGCGGGTGGATCATGAACACAGCCAACCTCCAGCTTGAAGGCGTTTACGCCGTATTGGCGGCTCTGTTCGGCGCCTTGCGGGAGAAGGGAGTTTGCAATGACCAAGAGATCGACCAACTTTTGGCGGGCGTTGAAAAAGCTTTGGCTTCTGATCCGCAACGGCCGACCGAATTGCGTGGCGCCAACATTGACGCCATCTGTTTCCCGGCCCGGTTTTTGAGGCACGCGTTGCAAGCCTCTTCCGAGGGACACCATCTTTCTTTTGCACAACTTGTCAGCCGCGTGGGGCAAACGAAACCGGATCATTGATAAATGGCATTTGCGGTGCTGCCAGTGGCTGAATGCGCCAGTCAGCCCAGGCCCGCTTCAGGTCACCCAGCGACGAACCCTCGGCGCGCCCTCGGTCTGGTCCTCCTTCGACTGCGGGTCTGCGTCGCTGGGAAAGGTATTTTCGGCGTACGCCAACCGCCCCCTTCTCCGCTCGCGAACGCCGTTGGCGCTAGATTTGAACGCCTGAAACGACTACGTCGGTGCTGGCGACAGCCCGCTGGCTGGCGGTGCTCGGGAGCGGCGTTATTCGTTGCGCCTGCAGTAAGAACGCCGCCGGAGCGCAATGGATCAATGCGCTCCTGACCCGCCGTCCGGCGCGTCCTGTCTCAGTCGCGCTCGCCAACAAGACCGCGTGGAGCGCGCAAAGGCTGTACTGGTCGCAGCCAGTTGCAAAAAGGTACGATCATGGCCCGAGAAGACCGCCAATTGCCGTCCCGCGAAACGATGGAATATGACGTCGTCATCGTCGGCGCCGGTCCCGCCGGCCTCGCCGCCGCAATTCGCTTGAGGCAGGTTTCGCCGGACGCTTCCGTCGTCGTCATCGAAAAGGGTTCGGAAGCCGGCGCGCATATTCTTTCCGGCGCGGTGATCGATCCCATTGGCCTCGACCGGCTCCTACCCGGTTGGCGCGAGAATGAAGATCGGCCACTTAAGACGCAGGTGCACGAAGACAATTTCTTCCTGTTCAGCGAAAACGGGGGCTTTCGCATCCCCAATTTCCTGATGCCGAAGCTCATGAACAACCATGGCAATTTCATTGGTTCACTTGCCAATGTCGTGCGTTTTCTTGCGTCCGAAGCTGAGGCTTTGGGCGTCGAAATCTATCCCGGCGTTGCCGGCGCCGAACTGCTTTACGGCGACAAGGGCGAAGTGCTTGGCGTCGCCACGGGCGACATGGGCGTCGGGCGCGACGGCAAGCCCAAGGACAGGTTCACGCGCGGCATAGAACTGCACGGCAAGTACACGCTGTTCGCCGAAGGCGCGCGCGGCTCGCTCTCCAAACAGGTCATCGCCAAATACGATCTCGCGAAAGACAGCGAGCCGCAGAAATTCGGCATCGGCTTCAAAGAGCTATGGCGCATCAAGAAGGCAAAGCACAAGGCGGGGCTGGTGCAGCACAGTTTTGGCTGGCCGCTCGCCGCTGACACCGGCGGCGGCTCCTTCATCTATCATTTCGATGAGGACCTTGTGTCCATCGGATTCGTCGTGCATCTGAATTACTCCAACCCAACGCTCTCGCCCTTCGACGAATTTCAGCGCTTCAAGACGCATCCGCTAATTGCGCCGACGCTCGAAGATGGAGAGCGTTCCTGCTATGGTGCGCGCGCTCTCACCGAAGGCGGCTGGCAAAGCGTGCCCAAGCTCGTCTTCCCCGGCGGCGCGCTTATCGGCTGCGCGGCCGGCTTCATGAATGTCCCGCGCATAAAGGGATCGCACAACGCGATGCTTTCCGGAATTCTCGCCGCCGAGCATGTCGCTAAGGCGCTGGCCGAGAGTCGCGCACATGATGAAGTCTTCGCTTATGACGCGGCGTGGCGCACCTCCGACATCGGCCGCGATTTGAAACCCGTACGCAACGTCAAGCCGTTGTGGTCGAAATATGGGACTTATCTCGGCGCGTCGCTCGGCGGTCTCGATATGTGGACAAATGAATTGTTTGGCCTCTCCTTCTTCGGCACGCTGAAACAGGGTAAGCCTGATCACGCCTGTCTGACGCCTTTATCGGAAGTGACGCCGATCGCCTATCCCAAGCTTTCAAGCAAGCTCGTGTTCGACAAGCTCTCTTCGGTGTTCGTGTCGAACACCAATCATGAGGAAGATCAGCCCGTGCATCTGCGGCTTGCAGACCCCAACGTTCCGGTGCGCGACAATCTCCCGCGTTATGGCGAGCCGGCTCCGCTCTACTGCCCGGCGGGCGTGTATGAAGTCGTCTATGGCGACGAAGCGACGAAAAGCGATCCGCGTTTCGTCATCAACGCGCAGAACTGTGTTCACTGCAAGACATGCGACATCAAAGACCCGGCGCAAAACATCACCTGGGCTCCACCGGAAGGCGGCGGCGGTCCGAACTATCCGAATATGTGAAGACAAGCTCCTTCTCCCCGTGAACAACACGCTTTTGCTCCCCGCCGACGGCGCGTCGGCGCGCGCGAGCCGATTTTCGCCTATCCATCGCCACAGTCGCGATTCCTGCACGCGATCGCCAGCTTTGCAATGCTTTGATGCACTCGCGCGAACCCAGAATTTCGCCTTGATACGCGACGATCCCGACGCGCCTGCGGGCGCCTGGATCATTGGGCTGCCCACAACATTCCTGTCGATTGAACCGGTCTTGTCGAAGGCGCAGGGCAACCGAAAACCCATGACAATTTCAAACAGGCAATTAACGATTCCAGACCGCTTGGACATTGCGGGCCATGTCCCCCCGATCGACAAGGAGTTCATCATTACCATTTTCGCCTGCTCGCACTTCCACGCGCAGACCTTCCATTTCGAACCCATCCTTCTTACGAAGAAGTTGAACAAGAGGTGCGCAAATTCGCACTGCAGGAGGCGACTTTGGTCGGCATCTATCGGCGGTGACAAGGAAACGTGTTCAAACCCCGGGCAAACTCTTTCGATTCCTGTCGTGGAATAAGTTTCGGCGCCGAGCAACAATGCCAGCCACGACCTGGGTTGAGACTTCAAGATCAATCGAGGCGCCGCGATCGCTACTGGCCGACCTTGCGGCGGTGATAGAGATAGGCGGGGACGACGGCTGCAATTAGCTGCGGCATGATTCCCAGTCCTTCCAGCGTCGCTCCGCTCGCTTTCGCCTCATCCGAAACGACGTTGTCACGGCGGAGCAATTCAACCTGATCGGTCGTCATGGATAGCAATTTCGGGAACAGTCCGAGGGACAGCTTGCCGGCAATTTGTGTGGTGCTCGCCATGAGCTTCCCCATTTCGAACGAGAGCGGGACCAAATACCGGTGCCGGCGTGTAACGTCGCAAACATACTGAACGAGTTCACGAAAGGTCTTCACCTCGGGTCCACCCAGCTCGTAGATTGCTCCGGGGGTCGCCTTGCCGTCGAGGGCGAGAGCCGCGGCCTGTGCGATGTCATCCACGAAAACGGGTTGGAATCGTGTGCTTGCGCCGACGAGCGGCAGAATCGGCATGAGCCGGGCCATGGCTGCGAACCGGTTGAAGAAATCATCCTCTGGGCCAAACACGATCGACGGGCGAAAAATGACGGCGTGGGGCGCCAGTTCGTGCACCGCGGCCTCGCCCTCGGCCTTGCTGCGGGCGTAAGCGGAAGGAGAGTTTATACGTGCGCCGATCGCCGATATGTGAACGAAACGCGTAATGCCGGCTTCTTTAACCGCTTCGGCTACCGTGCGCGCTCCCTGCGACTGAATATCGGCAAATGTCTGATCGTTACTTTCGATCAGGATGCCGACGAGATTGATTGCGGCGTCCGCGCCTTCTAGCGCGGCTGCGATCGACTGCGGAGACCGCAAATTAGCCTGAACCACATCAATTTGGCCCGGCTCGCCGAGTGACCGCAGATCGAAGGCGCGATCAGGGCGTCGGCACGCCACGCGGACGCACCACCCGTTACGCGCTAGCGCGCGCACGACATGTCGCCCGATAAAGCCGGATCCGCCAAATACTGTCACCAGCCCTTTTCGCGTTTGATTATCGTTCACCGCGGCCTCACGGAGTTTTAGCGGAATCAACCGTCAGGCGAGAACAGAAGTTGCCGCCCTCGTGATCGCCTCTACCGGCGCCGCTCCCGTTCGTCACGTCCGCGACGCCGCAATGATGTCAGATAGGGGAGCGATTGCGCGTGTCTCGTGCGCACAGCCGATAAAAGCGTTCATCGCGAAATCCGCCGACAGGGGAGAACGCGCAATTGACTCACAAACCTTGAGGCGTTCTGATTTCGTGCAGCGGCCAACTCAGAACTGTCTCCGACGGCGCGCGTTTTCAATCAAGCCGTTGCTGCTTTGCCGGAAGCGATATCAACGACGGCCAGTTGTTCAATGAGCATAACTGGTTTGAACGCCACCACCGCAGTAGTATCTTTGCAAAGGACGGTTCCATAGTGACCCCAGAGCGAAGCCGGGGCTCTTCGAGCCTTGGTCACATTCTAGATTCCGGGCTTGTGCAAGGCGGCCGGCAATTCCCGATCACCGAAATCGATTACAGATCGCTGGAGGATCTTGCCGGTCGAGTTGACAATCAATTGAAAGCGCCGATTCTTATAGAAAAACGTCAGCCGGTATCGTCCCACATCCTCGTTCTCGCCCTTCTCACAGAGGCTCGTCAGTTCCCCGCTGCGCATCAGTGATTGAACCATCGGCGTTTCAAGATCGAACCCATATGCGATCACTGCGGCGGGAACCTGAACCGCATCATCCTCGAACGCGATCGTCGTAGCGGAAGCTTCGCCCAGAAGCGACGAATATGGCTTTACGGCATCTGCGGTCATATGTTGCTGCTCCAGACCAATTCAAACCCACTCTCTTTTCAATTCATGTCGCCTTGCCTTCTTCCGGTCCGACCCAATGCGCCGCAACACAATATGCCGTCGGCGACGGAGCTGCTCCGAAAATCAATTCATCGGCGCAACGAAGATGACGATGTCTCAGGTCGCCGATCGTTTCCTCAAACACATTGGTTAGAAGATGCCTTGAGCGCCTGGGCCTTTGACGCGAAAAAATGAGGGAGTCCGGAAACGCGACGATAAATTGCCAACGAGAGATCGTCATGAACGCTATGCGTTCCTGCCGCCCGGCGCTGCGTGCGTTCAGCTTCGTCGTCGCCCGTTGGTCTGCTCCCGGCCACACTGCCGCCCGGCGCGCCTCCCGGCGGTCAGCGGTCCCCCAGCCCGTTCCCAGCGTCGCATCGCTTGAATTACGTCCAAACAGGCTTCCGGTGCGCCTATAGCGTTGCACTTTCCTCCCAATAGGGGTGCGCCGCGTAGTGCCGATGCACCCGCATCTCCCATTCCCGATCCATCCAGCTATCGTCGCTGAAATCGGGAGCAGCCTCGAGGAGCTGTTCCGTGACGTTCGCGAGGTAGCCTTCACGTTCCCTGTCGTATTTGAGAGAGCTCCATGGCAGCGGATGGTGGCCGGGGCGGAGGCACATGAAGCCGCAAAAGTTTACTACGGCGTAACGAGCATGACCCGAGATCTTATCGATCATCAGGTGATCGATTTCGCCGATCTCTTTGCCGCCCGGATCATAAATTTTGGCGCCCACGACGTGTTCGCTTGAGATCAGATTGAACTTGGGATGGGCAGTGGCGGTAGCCATTTTCCAGCTCCTATCAAGGTAGAGGGTAAGTGGGGTCGAGTGCCACCTTCGACGGCGCAAAAGAGTGATCGACCCAACCACTACTTGTTGGGACGACTTCGAGCGCGCATTGCGATCGAAAGATGTTGCGCCCCTTCTCGAAGGGCTTCAGGACAGACACGAAGGCCGGCCTCATTCTCCACAGCATGAGGCTTAGCTAGGAGAGGTTGCTCGCCCGGCAACGATCGCCGTCAGCAAAACACGCACTCTTTCCATGTTTTTTCATGTTTGGGTGATCGGGGAAGCTACAGAGGCGTTGAACTTCCCCATCTGCGATCCCATTTTTCAGTTCGCCGCCGGTCCTGAACTAGCGTTTGAAAATCAGCGCCCGCGAAGCCGGATTTTTAGCGACTGCTCGAGCAGAGCAGGAGTTCCGTTCAAGTCTAACCTCCTGCTAGCGCCAGCTGCTCTGCCCGGTGTCCAGATATTCGAACCATCATAAGCGGCGCCGGCGCTCATCGAGTTTCTCGATGCTGAACCCGAAGGAACCTTCAGTTCTTTTTTCATGGAGTTGTCCCAGCAGATCACACAGGCGTCTCATCATGAGTCTCACATCGGAACGCGCCTTCACGATAAATTTCGGACCAGTGCATCCGGCTGCTCACGGTGTGCTCCGACTCGTGCTCGAACTAGACGGCGAGGTGGTGACTCGCGTCGATCCCCATATCGGTTTTTTGCATCGCGGCACGGAGAAACTCATCGAAAACAAGACCTACCTGCAAGCGCTACCTTATTTCGACCGGTTGGATTATGTGGCGCCGATGAATCAAGAGCACGCCTTCTGTCTCGCGGCGGAGAAACTGCTTGGCCTCCGACTTCCAAAGCGAGCGCAGCTCATCCGCGTGCTCTTTTGCGAGATCGGCCGGCTTCTTTCGCATCTGCTCAATATCACCACTCAAGCGTCGGACATCGGCGCGCTCACCCCGAATTTATGGGGCTTCGAAGAGCGCGAGAAGCTGATGGTGTTCTATGAGCGCGCCTCGGGCGCGCGCATGCACGCCAATTATTTTCGCGTTGGCGGCGTGCACCAGGATTTGCCCGAACAGCTTCTCGAAGATATCCACTCATTCTGCAATCCCTTCTCGAAAGTCTGCGACGATCTCGAAACCTTGCTCACCGACAATCGCATCTTCAAGCAGCGGAACGTGGACATCGGCGTCGTAAGGCTCGAAGACGCATGGGCGCTGGGTTTTTCCGGCGTGTTCGTCCGGAGCTGCGGCGCCGCGTGGGATTTGCGTAAAGCGCAGCCTTACGAATGCTATGAGGAATTGGACTTCGACATTCCTGTCTCGAAACACGGCGATTGTTACGACCGCTACTGCATCCGCATGGAGGAGATGCGACAGTCGACGCACATCATGAAGCAATGCCTGGACAAGTTGGCGTCGACAGAAGGCAAGGGACCAATCGCGGTGGATAATCACAAAATCACGCCGCCGAAGCGCGCCGAAATGAAACGCTCGATGGAAGCGATGATCGAACAGT
The DNA here is from genome assembly GCF_004802635.2 of Methylocystis heyeri. NCBI lineage: Bacteria > Pseudomonadati > Pseudomonadota > Alphaproteobacteria > Hyphomicrobiales > Methylocystaceae > Methylocystis > Methylocystis heyeri. The sequence goes on along the minus strand of NZ_CP046053.1, from coordinate 37,905 downwards.
TCAAGCTGTACACCGAGGGCTTCCGCGTGCCCGCGGGCGAGGTCTATGCCGCGGTCGAAGCGCCCAAGGGGGAATTCGGCGTCTATCTCGTCTCTGACGGGACCAACAAGCCATACAGGTGCAAGATCAGAGCGCCGTCCTTCGCCCACCTTGCTGCAACGGACTACCTTACGCGAGGCCATATGCTCGCCGACGTGGCGGCGATCGTCGGTTCGCTCGACATTGTCTTCGGGGAGATCGATCGATGACGACTGCTCTGGCGGACAAGACTTGCACACCCTGCCGCGGCGGCATTCCGCCGCTCGAGCGCGAAGAAGCCGAGGCTCTTCGAGCGAATTGCAAAGATTGGGAATTGCCCGACGATGGGCATCGCATCGAGAGAAAATTCCACTTCACGAATTTTCGCGAAGCCTTGAACTTCGTCGAAGGGGTCGGCGAACTCGCCGAGGCCGAGCGTCATCACCCCGAAATCTGCTTCGGTTGGGGCTACGCAAAAGTGTCCTTGCAAACCAAGAAGATCAAGGGCCTGCATGAGAACGACTTCATCATGGCCGTTAAGATCGACCGGTTGTTCGATAGCACGCGCGCTTCGGTCGCCGACCGGAATAAATAGGAAGCTCCACGCAGCCCTATGGCAGAAGGAGAACTATGAGAACTCATAGACACAGCCCTACCATCGGACCATTTTCCGTCCGCTCCAAAGGGTCGGAGAAGAAATTAACCAGAGACGTAGGCGGTCGGCTTACCGATCCCCAAGGAAGTTACGAACGCTATATGGCCCTCGCACGCGCCGCTGGATTTACGGGAGATGCGACCGAAATGGAGAACTGTTACCAACACGCAGAGCATTATTTTCGGCTAATGAGCGAACAGGCCAACAGCAAAATCAGAAAGCTCGGCGCACAATGACGATCACCTTGAACCACACCATCGTGCCGGCTCGCAACAAAGAAGCTGCGGCGCGCCTATTCGCACAGATTTTCGGTCTCGATTTTGAGGGAGGGAGTGATCATTTCGCGCCGGTGCGCGTGAACAGCACGCTGACGTTCCTATTCGACGACAGTGCGTCATTCCAAAGCTGCCACTACGCGTTTCATGTCAGCGACGCTGAATTTGACGCCATCCTTCACCGCGTCCAGGATGCCGGAGTCGCTTATGGAAGCGCCCCTTGGAACATCGACGACGGCATGCTCAATGACTGGAATGGCGGTCGCGGAGTATATTTCAAGAACCCGGACGGTCATGTTCTCGAATTGATGACCGCGCCGCGGTGACGGCCGTTCGTAGCCATGGGGTCCAGGATCGGCGTAGGTGAAAATTCGCCCCACCGACACCTGCCAGAAAGACAATGACGCTGCACGGCGATTTCGCTCTTGCGGGGCTCGTGATCGAAGAGAGAGGCTGGACCTACCTCGTTGTCTTTACGGCTTGGAGTGCGTCGATGCTTCTCCGTCGGGCGTCTCTTCTGGACTGAGATACTCAACTGTCGAGGAAGCAAGGTAATTCTTGAGCCAATTTAACATCGCCTCTTCTTGACACAGAATATCCTGACACGTTGCACGCGTCTCGCTGTCTCCGACAGCTGCGGCTGCAGCAATAAGAATATTATAGCATGAAATCTCCGTGATAGCGCGCTTGACCAGCTTATCGCCCACGAACGCCCCGCTGAGATCCGGCTGCGTAGCTATAGATTGCCCAACTAATTCCTTCAAAGTAGGCGCGCCTTCACGTGGCCGCTCTAAATATCCCTGCAGTGCGGTTGCCTGTTCCCGCATTTCTTGGAGATGGCGTTCAATTTGCGCTTTTACATCTGGGTATATTTCGATCCGCTTCGCGAGTGCATCAAGCATTGTCGTAGCTTGCTTCTCCATTGCCTCGGCGTCGCGAAACCACTCCGTTAGTCCATTTTCTGCGGTTGCCATGTTCTCTTCCGTGCAAAAGTGGGCGGTAAGCGGACGCCACTGGCTTCGAACCGTTCTAACGGCAATTCAACTCATTCACGGTTAAAACAGACTTTTGCCGCCGACGCAGGTCACCCCTCCCGCGCCGCCTTCGCTCTGTCCGCCGAAGTGGAACGACGCTGAAGAGGAACGGCCAAGAGCTGCGCAAGCGTGACCTCAGCACCTCCGCGGAGCTCTTCGATAACCAGAATTAGTGCGTTGCGCGGGCACGACCATATGCTGAACGCGTTCGAGGGATCGCTAATGCACAGGGCAAACGGTCGATGCAGCGCACCGCGCGATCACTGCCGTTTACGCGAGAGCGTGAGAACTCTTTCTAAAGTCGCGCCTTCACTGGCGGCGTGTGCGACAATTTCGGAATCGCCTCTGCCAATCGAGCGTTATCGCTCTATGTTTTCCCGAGGAGAGGAGGAAGGCCCCATAAGCGGCCGTTTCAGCGCCTACAATGGCCTTGAATATCACCCAAAAGCTAATCGAATGTCATCGCGTGAGCGGGGGCGGCTTAGCCGGCGCGCCGCTTGCGCTGCGGATCGATCAGACCCTCACGCAGGACGCGACCGGCACGCTCGCGATGCTATCGCTCGAAGCGATGAAGCTGGATCGAGTGAAGACCGAAGTGAGCGTTCAATATGTCGATCACAACCTATTGCAAATCGACAATCTGAACGCAGAGGATCACCTCTTCCTCGAAAGCGCGTGCCGAAGATACGGCATATGGTATTCGCGACCCGGCAACGGGATCAGCCATCTCGTTCATATGGAGCGTTTCGGGCGTCCCGGTAAATCGCTACTGGGCTCCGACAGTCATACGCCGGCTGCGGGCTCGCTCTGCATGCTGGCGATCGGCGCCGGCGGATTGGATGTCGCGCTCGCAATGGCGGGTGAACCCTATTCGACGACAATGCCGGCGATATTCGGCGTGGAGTTGACAGGCGCTCTGCCGGACTGGGTCAGCGCCAAGGACGTCATCCTGGAGATGTTGCGGCGTCACGGCGTTGCCGGCGGTGTCGGCAAGATCATCGAATACCATGGCGCCGGGCTGCGCAACCTGACGGCGATGGACAGGCACGTGATCGCCAATATGGGCGCTGAACTCGGCGCCACCACTTCCGTCTTTCCTTCCGACGAGATGACGCGTGCGTTTTTGGAATCGCAGGAAAGAGGACATGACTGGCGCGAACTCACGGCGGACATGGGCTGCGGCTATGATCAGCACGATCAAATCAATCTCTCGAACCTAGAACCGCTCATCGCCAAGCCCTCGAGCCCCGGCAAGGTCGTCGCCGTTCGAGAAGTCCAAGGCGAAGAGATAGCCCAGTCTTACATCGGCTCCTCAGCCAACCCGGGATGGCGGGACTTCGCCATCGCTGCGGAAATTGTCCGGGATAGAACGGTCCCGCCCGGCGTCTCGTTCGATGTAAATCCGACGTCGCGGCAAGTGCTACAGATGCTGATCAATGACGGGCGCCTTGGCGCACTCGTGGCCGCCGGCGCGCGAATTCACCAGACCGGATGCAACGGCTGCATCGGCATGGGACAGGCCCCGGCGATCGGACGCAATTCACTTCGCACCACCCCGCGCAATTTTCCGGGGCGCTCAGGAACCGAAGAAGACTCGGTCTTTTTATGCTCACCCGAAACCGCCGCAGCCTCGGCTCTTGTCGGTAAAATCCGCGATCCGAGGACGCTAGACATTCCCTATCCGAGGCTCTCGCAACCGGCGATCCCGCATTTGTCCTCCTCCTTGCTTGAGCCGCCGCTTCCGATCGACGAAGCGCAGAAGGTCGCATTGGTGAAGGGTGCGAATATCAAGTCGCTGCCAGAATTCGATCCGCTTCCTGATGAATTGCAGATGCCTGTGCTTCTCAAGATGCAGGACGACGTGTCTACCGACGAAATTATGCCCGCTGGAGCGAGGGCGCTGCCTTACCGTTCCAACCTCCAGAAAATTGCTGACTTTTCATTTGAACGCGTCGATCCGACCTATGTCGCTCGCGCTCGCGCCATTGGGCAGAAGGCGGGGCATGCCGTGGTCGCCGGCAAAAACTATGGGCAGGGCTCCTCCCGCGAGCACGCCGCCGCGGCTCCGCGCTATCTCGGCCTCAGGGTCGTCATCGCGAAGAGCTTCGCGCGCATCCATCGGCAAAACCTCATCAACTACGGAATACTTCCGCTGCAGTTCCTTGAGCCGGCCGACTATGATCGACTGGAGCGAGACGACGCGCTTCGAATCCGAGATCTGCGCCGCCAGCTTGAAAGCGGTGGGGAGATCCTGGTGGAATCCTCAAAGGTTACGATAGAGACGCAACACGGCCTGACGTCGGATCAGATCGAGACCGTTCTCGCCGGCGGCGTCGTAAATCTCCGTCGAAACAACAGGCGCAAAGCCGCCTAGGTCCCGCAAAATCAAGGCGAGGTTTCTTACGGCTCCATGACCGCTCACTTTGAGGCGTTCATGCGGGCAGCGCTGAAGCGTGACCGCAGATATCCAATACGATCTTGCCGCGAGCGTGGCCGGCTTGGCTCGCTTGATGCGCTTCCGACGCTCGATCGAGAGGAAATCTCAGGCTCACGGTGGGCTTGAGCTTCCCCTTGTCGGCCAGCCCACCGAGATAGGCGAGATCCTCGCCATTCGGCCGGACCATGATCAGCCGCGCCTGTTTCGCTTGGCCGAACAACTTGGCGACCCGCTGGACCGGCCCCCAGAAGAAGAGATCGGGGCTCGGCAGTGTGGTGACATAGGTTCCGCCGGGAGCGAGCGCGTGGCGGCAAGCCGAGAAAGAACTCTTCCCGACGGCGTCGAAGATGACATCGTAATGATCTCTGCCGCCGAGACAGTTTTTGCGGCTGTAGTCGATGACGCAGTCGGCCCCGAGAGAGCGCACGAAGTCGACGTTCGCGGGTCCGCAAGTGGCCGTCGTCATGGCCCCGAGCGCCTTGGCGATCTGGACCGCGAAATGCCCGACGCCGCCGGCGCCGCCGAGGACGAGGACTTTTGCACCTTGGGACACACGGCCTATATCGCGCAGCGCCTGCAAAGCCGTGCAGCCTGCAATGGGCAGAGAAGCCGTCTCCGCGAAGTCCAGCGAGTCGGGCTTCCGGGCGGCCGCAGCTTGGTTCACGACCGCGAGTTCGGCGTAGGCTCCCCCACGCTTCGGATCGCTGAAGGCGAACACCGGGTCCCCCGCCTTGAACCTCTTCGCGAGGATGCCCGTCGACACGACCTCGCCGGCGATGTCGGACCCCAGCACGTATGGAAAGCGCAAGCGGAGGAAGAGGCGCAACTGGCCTTGGCGTATCTTCCAATCCAGCGGATTCACGCCTGCGGCGCGCACACGGATCAGGATATCTTCGTTGCCCGGCTTCAAATCAGGGGCCTCGCGCGCCTGCAACTCGCCGGCATCGCCGTAGCCATCGATGGCGATCGCTTTCATACTCGAACTCCGCGTTTGCTATGGTTCGACCTCGCCGTCCAGGACTCGACCCTTCCCCTGCCGGCGGGCCGTGCGTCCTCTCCGGGGTGGAAGCTTGCCGGCCTTCGCTGCTCAGGCGCGGTGAGCCTCGGTTTCGACCAGCATCTTTTGCAGCCATTGCATATAGGGTGTGCCGCCTGTTCCCGTAGGATCGTCAGTCCGGCGATTGATGTATTCCTCCGCCCAGCCGTAATGCACCCGGCGGAAGGCCGCCATCGCGTCAAGGATGGCGTTGTATGGCTCTTTATGCATGGGGCTGCGGATGTCGGGCATGGCCTCGACCTCCTCGATCAGCGCCCGATGCTCGGGGGGCATGTAATTACGCATATCGTCGAGGTGATCCGTGAGAACGGATCGTTGGTGGGGAATCTTCATGAAGGCGACCAGCGTCGGCATGATGCTGCTTTGTGCGCCGGTCTCGCCGCGAAAATGCATGGGCGCGCGGTCGTCGCCTTCATAGGTCACGTTCTCAAAGAAGCGGATGTAGGGTCGGAAGGTCTTATAGTACAGCTGGGAATCCATGTGCTCGGGAATGCGTTTGAGCACCTCCACTTGGCGCCTCACGCATTTTTCGATCCGCCACAGTTCGGCGCGAAGATCCTCGTCCTTTTCTTCAGTCTGCTTGCGCTTGACCGTCGCGATCGCGCCGAGGATGTCGGCTGCGATCGACTCGATTTCGACATGCACAAGGATGAACCAATGCTCGTCGTACATGTGGACGAAGTTCTGGATGGTGTCGATGTTGCCGAGCCGGATCGGGCCATCCTTGCGAAAGCGCTTCCAATTATACAGCGCATAACCGTCGTAGCTCAGGATCGGCGGACGCTTGAGCCGCCTCGCCGCGTCGATGAGCGGCTCGGCGATGTTGCGCGGGAGCGTCTCCGCCGGCTCCTCAGCGACTTGGTTGACATAGGCGGCGGCCAGAAAGCCGACCCGCACGTAGTAGAGGCGAAGTTGCGGCAAGGTCTCCTCGGAGACGGGGCCTTCCCACTTGGGAATGCGCAAGGCGCGCGCATAGCCCCGAAATGCCTTCTCATGAAGCAGGCTGGGAAGATCGCGCCCGATCTCATCGAGCGCGGCGTAGGGCGATCCTGAGGGAAACGCGGCGAGGGGATCGGTTTCCGGAAGGAAGCCGCGCCGGGCATACACCGGCTTCAACAGTTCACTGCCTTGGGTCCTGACGGCCGGCAATTGCTCAATTCGCTCCTTTGGCGATCTCGACCAGCGCCACCGTGTCGACGCCGCGGCAAGCAAGCGCTCATCTACTGGCGGGCGTCGGTGTCGAATCGCGTATGACGCCACCACCCGAAGGCATCGGCCAACGATGAAACGTTTCAGTCGTCACATCGAACCGCACCAACATGTCCGGCGTCATTGCCGACTCCGCATACCAGATCACATCGTCAATCACGGTGATGGCGAATGGCCATCTCGGCCTCCGCGCTCGTTGAATGCTTGCCCTTTCCGCCAGTTCGCGCTCAGAGATAGTTTCTTTTCGTATGGTTTCAAGGAGCGCATTCAGACGATGACGATGTGCGGCAGATGGTAGGAGAGACCGTGACGTAAGCTTGAAGCGGCCCGCTTTTGCACGCCGGCCGTCGCTGTCGTCCGCTCATCCAAAGGCCTGTGCGATGTCGGCGACGAGATCGTCCGGATGTTCGATCCCGATCGAGGCGCGAATGAGGGCTGGGGTGATGCCGATCTCACGACGCGCTTCTTCGCTGATGCCGGAATGCACTGTCGTCGTCGGGTGGCATATCAAGGATTCCGTCCCGCCGAGGCTGACCGCCAGCTTGAATATTTTGAGTCGATTGAGAAAGGCGAATGCTTCCGCTTGCCCGCCCCGAACCTCGAAGGAGAAGGTCGATCCTGCCGAATTGGACTGGCGCTCCATCAAGCGGCGCGTGGGATGATCGGCGGGCAGAAGCAGCGGATAATGAACGCTCGCAACCTTGGGGTGATCGGCGAGAAACTTCGCCACAATGACCGCGTTGCCGGCGGCGCGCTCCATGCGCAGCGACAGCGTCTCGAGCGAACGGCCCAGCATCCAGCATGAATGTGCGTCGAGCTGCGTGCCGAAACCGCCGCGCATCGCACGAATTGGTTGGAGATGCGCGCAAGAGCCAATGACCGCGCCGCCGATGAGATCGCTGTGGCCGCCCACATATTTCGTCAGCGAATAAAGCGACAGATCGGCGCCATGCCGTAGCGGCGACTGGAAAACGGGTCCAAGCAGCGTGTTGTCGCAACAGATGATCGGTCGTGCGCCCTGTTCGTGCTCGATGTCTTCGGCAATGCGCCTCACGAGCGCGATGTCGACCAGGCTGTTCATCGGATTGGACGGCGTCTCGACGAAGATCAAGGCGATGCGTCCCGCAGCCTTGGCGCGCTCGGCCGCGGATCGAATCTTCGCCTCGTCCAGCCCATCGGTAAAGCCGACGCCCGTGACGCCAAACTGCGCGAGGGTCTTGTCGATCAGAACTTCCGTGCCGCCATAGAGCGGGCGGCTGTGCAGGATCGTTTCGCCGGGCCGCACATAGGCGAGGATCGTCGTAAGGATCGCCGCCATGCCGGAGGAAAAAACCAAACCGCATTCGGCGTGCTCGTAAATCGCCAAGCGATCCTCGACGATTTCGAGATTGGGATGATTGAAGCGGGAATAGACGAGACCGGTTTTACTTTCCGGCGGAGGCGTGCGGCGTCCGGCCATGTAGTCGAAAAAATCGCGCCCCTGTTCCGCGGTCTGAAAGACGAAGGTCGATGTGAGAAACACTGGCGGCTTGACCGAGCCTTCGGAAAGCGCAGGGTCGTAACCATAACCGAGCATCAGCGTTTCGGGATGGAGCCGATGTCCGCCGATGCTGGCCTTGCGATAGCGGGCGCTGTCCATGATGAAGCCTCTCAATGGTTTGGCGCGACCTCCGCCAGCGCCTCGAGCGCGGCGTCGATGTCGGCCGGTGTGTGGTCCGCGCTGATTTGAAAACGAATCTCGTCTTCCTCCTTTGGCACCACCGGGAAAGTGAGGCCGGTGACGAGCACGCCCCGTCGCCACAAATGCGCGGTCAAGGACAATGTGCGTGCTGCGTCGCGCGTGAGCAGCGGAACCACTGGATGTTCTCCGGGCAGCGTCTCGAAGCCGAGCTTGACGAGTCCCGCCTTGAACCGAGCCGTCATCGCCCGCAAATGCGCGAGCAACGCCAGACCCGCCGGACTGTCCAATATGTCGAGCGCGCGATGGGCGGCGGCGGCCTCCCCCGGGGTGATCGGATTCGAAAAGACATAGAGCGGCGAGGTCTCGCGCAGATAGCGGATGACGATCTCGTCCGCGACGACATAGCCGCCGTTCACGCCGAGAGCCTTTCCCAGCGTCGCGACCAACACATCGACCGCCGGCGACTGCGTGTATTCCTCAGCGCCGCGGCCACTCGCGCCCAATGCGCCGACGCCGTGCGAATCGTCCACCACCACGATGGCGTTCTCGGCGAAAGCGCCATCATAGGCGCGCGCCAGCCCCATGATGCGGTCGAGAGGGGCATGGTCGCCGCGCATGCTGAAGACGCCGTCGGTCACGATGATCGCGCGGGCGCAGCTCTTGCCGGCTGCTTCGAGACAGCGCTCAAGTTCGCCCATGTCGACATGCTTGTAAATGCGCTTTTCGGCCGGCCGCGCTAGCGCGATCGCGTTGATGATGCAATTATGGTTGAGTTCGTCGCTGATCAGCGCGGTCCTGTCGGTGACGAGCGGCGGAATTACGCCCATGATCGCGGCGTACGCCGACGAAAACAGCATGGCCGCGGGCCGCCTGTGAAAGGCGGCGAGCCGCTGTTCGAGTGCGATATGCGGCGTCCAGGTTCCGCCTATGAAACGCACCGCGCCGGGCCCCGCGCCATAGTTCGCGGCCGCCTCCTCTTCGGCCGCCACCACTTCCAAACGTAGCGACATGCCGAGGTAATTGTTGGCGTTCATGCGCAGGAACGGCCAGTCGCCCTCGCCTGCGATCAGATAGCGCGGACCATCGCCGCCGCGTGCGGGAATAAAACCGCGAATCACGGTTTCCTTTCCCTTCAGCCGTCCGGCGCCCGCCAGCTCGTCCAGCCGCGTCGCGAGCGCCTTAGTCAATCCTTGCGTCGGCATGGGGCGTCTCGCTTTCGAGCCCGTCGTCTTTCGGCGCGGCTATCTTCGCGGATAACCGCGCGAACATGTCCGCTGTCATCGCGGCGAGATCGAAGCTCGGCGCAAAACGCCAATCCTCACGCGCGGCGTTGGCGTCGAGCGATTGCGGCCAGGAATCCGCAATCGACTGACGCAACGGGTCGACACGAAAATCCACGACAAACTGCGGCGCGTGCTTGCGGATTTCAACTACGAGTTCGACGGGCGTAATGCTCATCGCGGTCACATTGTATGCGTTGCGATATCTTAGCGGGGCGGCATCCGCTTCCATCAGCTCGATGATCGCGCTGATCGCATCCGGCATGTACATCATGTCGAGACGCGTGTTCGCCGAGAGGAAGCACGCGTAGCGCTCGCCCCGCACGGCCGCGTGAAACATCTCGACCGCATAGTCGGTCGTGCCGCCGCCGGGCGCTGCGCCGGCGGAAACGAGGCCCGGCAAGCGCAGGCCCCTCACGTCGACACCGAAACGGTTGAAGTAATAGTCGCACAGCAATTCGCCGGCGAGTTTGCTGACGCCATAGATGGTGATCGGACGCTGGATGGTTACTTGCGGCGTCCGCCTGCGCGGCGTCGAAGGTCCGAAAGCGGCGATCGAACTTGGGAAGAACAGCTGGCAGCCAAACCGGCGCGCCGCTTCGAGCAAATTGCGCAGGCCGCCCATGTTGACGTTCCAGGCGTCTTGCGGCCTCGCCTCCGCGACGGCGGAGAGAAGCGCAGCGAGGTGATACACCCTGCCAATGTCATATCGGCGTATGACGTCGGCGATCATTTGTGGCTCGGTGCAGTCGAGGCGCTCGTAAAGGCCGATCGCTGGCGCGCACGGCCTCAGATCGGAGGCGACAACGCGCTCGACTCCATAGCGTTCTTGCAGGGCCGGGACCAGTTCGGCGCCGATCTGGCCGAGCGCGCCGGTGACCAGGATGGGTCGCATCTCCCCCCCTAATGACGCCGCCAGCTCCCCCGCCCGGCGGCGTTTGCCGATGCGTGGGTGAGCGCCATACTCTCTAGTTATGGCTGTTTGCCGGGACGCCAATGTCGGCGCCGAAAGATTTCGATCCTTGCGTGAACGCCCCCGCCGGGTCCAATCCCAAAACCTCCAGGCCCGCCGCCAGAGATGACCGCTCCGCCTCTTGATAAAGCGTGAGCTCGTCTAGGATCTCGGTTCCCATCGCCTCTTCGAACGCCTTCCGACTGGCGCGTTCGACATAACTTTCGCGCCGCTCCTCCTTCAGATTCGATCGAAAAATGCCGGCGGCACTCACCGGCAAGAAATCCTCGTAAATGATCGGTTGGATTCGAAGCAGGCCCGCGCGCAGCAGTTCCTCGATCGACGCGGGCGGCGCAGCGCCTTCGTGGCTCACACCCTCGGCTGTCGGCGAATAGCGGAAGAAGGCGAGTCTCTCCGCGCGCAGCGTCGCGTCGTCGTCGGGAAATGCCGCGAAACGGCGTCCAAGCTCCTCGACGAAGGCCGCCGCATTCGAGCCGTCGGCCGCAAGCGGCGCGGCGGCATGGGCGTCGGCGAGGAGACGATCATAGAGCGATCGCCCTTTCGCGGTGAGCGCGGCGCCGCGTTGCTCGATTTCGCCAAAGCGCGCCGCGTGCACGCCCTCTGCGCGCGAGCCGTCCGCCTCCGTGAAAGAGATCGGTTCGGGAAGCGCTCTGAAACTCGTCTGACGCAGCAAGATCGGGCGGCGGCGACGCGGAGGGCCCTCGACGATCGCTTTCGGATTCATATTGCGTGCCGCCATCGCGCATTGGGCGGCGTCGATATCGAGTGCGCGCAAGGTCAGATGGTTGATGTGCGGCCCGTTGAAGCAAGCGACGTCGGCGATGAGCGGATGCGCTGCGAAAAACTTACGATACAGCTCGGCCGACACCGTCGCTTGGCTGCGCCAGCGGAACGTCTCGACGGCCTCCGTTACGAATTCGCGCGCCGCCCCTTCATCGAAGCCGCCATCCTTCTCGAAGTAGTCGAGCAGTTTCCGAGCACGCGGCGTGACGATCTCGCGCCGCGCGAGAATCGCGGCCGCTTCGCGTCGCAGCTCAATATCGTCGATCAGATCGAGGCGAAGAAGCGACGTGAATACGCGAAACGAATTACGACGCAGCGCCGCGTCGTCTATCGGCCGAAAGGCGGTGGAGTGTACCGGAATTCCGGCGACCGAAAGATCGTAATATCCGACCGGGACCATGCCCATGACAGCGAACAACCGGCGGACGATCGACAGCTCCTCGGCGTTACCGACGCGAATGGCGCCGTGACGTTCGACGCCAAGTCGACCGATTTCGCTTGCCTCTCGCAACTCCTCCTCCAGCTCCGGAGCTTCGCGCAGTGCGTCGCGATTGACCTTCGCGACCAGCTCCGCCAGCGCGGTATATTGCGGCGCTTCGAATTTGTACATGTCCGACATCGCCCGCGAGAACATCGCTCGGACGGCGTCGGCGGAAACGAAAGGCGTAGCCGCATTTATTCTCGCGGGATTTCTAACCTCCGACATCGAACGCCACTCCCTGCGCCAGCGGCAACTCGGCCGAATAATTGATCGTGTTGGTGGCGCGGCGCATATAGGTCTTCCAGCAATCCGAACCGGCTTCGCGCCCGCCGCCGCTGTCTTTTTCGCCGCCGAAAGCGCCGCCGATTTCGGCGCCCGACGGCCCGATGTTCACATTGGCGACGCCACAATCCGATCCCTCCGCGGACAGGAAGCGCTCGGCTTCGCCGACGTCGTTTGTGAAGATCGACGAAGCGAGGCCGTGCGCGACGTCATTGTGCATCCGAAGCGCTTGATCGAAGTCTTGGTGCTTCATCAGGTAGAGTATGGGCGCGAAGGTTTCGCGCCGCACGACGGGCACCTGCTCCGGCATCTCCACGAGCGCCGGCCGCACGTAGTAGGCGCCCGGAAAGCGATCCATGAGCAGCCGCTCCCCGCCCATGACGACGCCCCCGGCTTCGCGGGCTTCGTCGAGCGCCTCCTGCATGACCCGATAGGCGTTTGCGTCGATCAGTGGGCCGATCAGCGTGGCGCCGTCGCGGGGATCGCCGATCGCTACGCTGGCGTAAGCCCGGCGGAGGCGCCCGAGCGCATCGTCGTAGACCGCTTCGTGCACGAGCAACCGCCGCAGCGTCGTGCACCGCTGTCCGGCGGTTCCCATCGCGGCGAAAGCGATGGCGCGCACGGCGAGATCGAGGCCGGCTGACGGACAGACGATGGCGGCGTTGTTGCCGCCGAGCTCCAAAATGGCGCGCGCGAACCTTCGGGCAAGACGGGGCGCTACGGACCGGCCCATGGCGGTGGAGCCGGTCGCCGACACGAGCCGAATGCGCGCGTCGTCGACGAGCGTCTCGCCGAGCTCCCGCCCGCCCAAAACCAAGCCGCACAACTCCGCGGGAATGGCGCCGAAACGCGCCGCGGCGCGCCGAAATAGCGCCTGCGTCGCAAGCGCCGTCAGCGGGGTCTTTTCCGACGGCTTCCAGACGAAACCGTCGCCGCAAACCAGCGCGAGCGCCGCGTTCCAGGCCCACACGGCGACCGGAAAATTGAAGCTGGTGATGATCCCCACTACTCCCAGAGGATGCCATGTCTCCATCATTCGATGGCCGGCGCGCTCCGTCGCGATCGTCAGACCGTAGAGCTGTCGCGACAATCCACCCGCGAAATCGCATATGTCGATCATCTCCTGAACCTCGCCAAGGCTTTCGGACGAGATCTTTCCCGCTTCGAGTGTAACAAGCCGCGCCAGTTCCGGCTTGGCGGCGCGCAACTCCTCTGCGAGCAGGCGGACGAAGGCGCCTCGGCTCGGCGCCGGAACTTTTCGCCAGGCGTGAAACGCGCCTTCCGCATCTGCAATGGCGGTGGTCGCCGACTCGGCGTCGTCGAATTGCGGCCTCCCGATCGGTTCGCCGGTGATCGGCGAACGCGACTCGAATCCTCCGCCCTGGAAGGTCTCGGACGCAACGCCCAACCTCCCAAGTATCTCCGCGGCCTCTTGAGCAAGTTCGCCCGTCAATGCGCGCCTCCATGCGCTCGTCCCGCGCAGCCTCTTTGCTCGGCGAGTCGAGCTGGCCGCGCGGACTTGATCGCCTATCTTATGTGGAGCGGGACGGGGGCTCGCAAAGTGCGGGAGTCATTGGATGATGGGCGTCGCGAGCGGCGGGAGCCGATACTGCGCGAGGAACTACGAGCCGCTGCCGGTCGTTCTCGCGCGCGGCGAAGGCGCCCATCTGTGGGACGTGGAGGGACGGCGCTACGTCGACATGATGAGCGCCTATTCGGCGGTGAGTCTTGGTCACGCCCATCCGCGCATCATTGCAAGGCTCACCGAGCAAGCGCGACGCCTTTCGGTGCCGTCGCGAGCCTATTACGATGATCGACTCGGTCCATTCCTCGAGGAAGTTTGCAAAGTGACCGGTCTCGACGTCGCGCTGCCGATGAACAGCGGAGCCGAGGCCGTGGAAACGGCGATCAAGGCGGCGCGCCGCTGGGGCCATCGCGTCAAGGGCCTGCAGCGTCCCGAGATCGTCGTCGCCTCGGGGAATTTTCACGGCCGCACCACGACGATTATCAGTTTCTCTTCGGAGCCGGAATATCGCGACGGCTTTGGACCCTTCACACCGGGCTTTCGCGCCGCCGCGTTCGGAGACCTCGCGGCGATGGAGGCTGCAATAACGCCCGACACCGCCGCCGTGCTGGTCGAGCCCATACAAGGGGAAGCCGGCATCATCGTTCCGCCGCATGGCTGGCTCGCCGGCTTGCGCCGGCTGTGCGACCAGCGCCGCGTCTTGCTGTTGCTCGACGAAATTCAATCCGGTCTGGGCAGGACGGGCGCCTGGTTCGCATTTCAGCACGAAAACATCCGGCCGGACGGCGTCATGCTGGGCAAAGCCCTGGGCGGCGGCGTGTTGCCGGTTTCCGCTTTCGCGGCGCGGCAAGAGGTCATGGATGTCTTTACGCCGGGGTCTCATGGCTCGACTTTCGGCGGCAATTCCCTCGCGGCTGCGGTCGGACTTGAGGCGCTCCATGTGATCCGCGACGAGGGATTGGTGGAGCGGAGCCGGCAATTGGGCGAGCATATGTTCCGCCGCTTGGCCGCCATCCATAGTCCCGCACTGAAGGAGGTCCGCGGCCGCGGCTTATGGGCTGGGGCCGAGATCGACCCCCAATTCGCAAGCGCTCGCGAAGTTTGCGAACGCCTGCTTGAAAATGGCGTGCTGTCGAATGCCACGCATCACACGGTTGTTCGACTGGCGCCGCCACTCGTCATCGCCCGCGAGGATCTCGACTTCGCCATCGATCGTTTCGAAGAAGTCTTGGTCGAAATCCTCGAGCCGCGGGGGCAACGGGCGTCTGCGCCGGGCGGTCTGTTCGTCGCGTCATGATTCTAACCGGCGTGGAAGCGCAAGTAGCCCTGCCCCTTATGCAAGGACAAGGGGAGATGGGTGTCGAGCCTCTTCTCAGCTCGACGGGATATGAAATTCATCTGAAGCCCGGATGGCCGTAGCGGCGATAATGTTGAGGACGCGCCAATCAAAGGTAGAGGCCGCGTTCTTCGTGGGCCGTGAGGATGCGCTCGCAGGCGACCACGAATGCGGCTGTGCGCAGGGAAACGCCGCGTCGTTCCGAGGTTTGCCAAATCTGTTCGAGGGCGTCGAGAACGATTTTTTCGAGGCGCTGATTGATCTCGTCCTCGGTCCAAAAATAGCTGGCGAAGTCCTGCACCCACTCGAAATAGCTTACCGTCACGCCGCCCGAATTGCAGATTACATCCGGAACCACGACGATCCCCCGTGAACCGAAAATATCGTCGGCCTCGGGAAGGGTAGGTCCATTGGGGAGACCATGAGGAAGTGTGGGGCGGTCACGCCGCTTCAGCCTGAAGGGGGCTGGAGCAATCGTTGTCGGCCAGTCCGGGATACCAGGACCGCATCGATCCGTTGTCGCTCTTTGGCAAGGTCACACATCTTGCGCTCCAAATAAGTGGCTATCCGCTTCCGAACCCCGACTGCCTTTGCGGCGTCGCCGAGTATAAACCTGTTCTCGGTCACACATGGCCGAGACCTCCAACTCAGATCGGCGAGGGAACGACGCGAATGGCGTGCATCATGCCGCCGTCCTCGTGTTCGAGGATATGGCAGTGGTAGACGAACGTCCCGAGCTTGGAGAAGGGAATCTGCACCACGATCGGCGTCACCTTGCAGCGCCCCGCCTTGAAATCGGCGATGAGGCACGATGTGGCGTCGGGGTTCAAAATTGGCGGCGAACCGGCGCCTGGAACCGCGAAAGGCAACGGAACCATATCTTCGGCGATTCCCGGCTGTCCCGCGCCGACCCAGAGTGGGCTTCCCGACGACGCCATCGGATCGACGAGCCGGAATTTGGTTTGGTGGATATGGAAATTGTGAAGTTCCGTTGTCAGATTGTAGAGTTCCCATGTTTCGACGACCGGTGTTTGCAGCCCGTTGACGAAGTCGCGTCCGGCTGATTCCGTTTCGCGATGAGATTCGGCTGGGGTTTTCTGATGGCGATGCGGCGTGAGACGGGTGCGCAGGGCGATTTGGTGGTCACGTGGGCCGAGTTTCCGCGCTCTCCCGGCCACGCGTTTTACGACGCGCTTCAGAAGGTTTTGCAGGGCGCCGACTTCGATGTTTTCGTCGAGAACGCCTGCAAGCCCTACTACGCGGCGAAGATGGGCGCGCCGTCGCTGCCACCAGGGCGCTATTTCCGCATGCACATGGTCGGCTACTTCGAAGGGCTCGACAGCGAACGCGGCATCGTATGGCGCTGCGCGGACTCTTTTTCGCTGCGGGATTTCCTGCGTCTTTCGACGCGCGAGAAAGTTCCGGATCATTCGTGGCTGTCGAAGACGCGCTCGCGTCTGCCGCACGAGGTTCACGAGAAGGTTTTCGGCTTCGTCCTGAAGCTCGTCGCCGAGCGCGGCCTCGTGAAGGGCGAGCGGATCGGTGTCGACGGTTCGACCATGGAGGCGAACGCGGCGCTGCGCAGCATCGTGCGGCGCGACAATGGCGAGACTTATCACGCGATGCTCGAACGCATGGCGAAGGAAAGCGGGATCGCGACCCCGAGCGCCGAGGATTTGGCGCGTTTCGACCGCAAGCGCACGGCTAAGAAGCTCTCGAACGAGGATTGGACGAGCGCCACGGACGCCGAGGCGAAGATCGCGCGGATGAAGGACGGGACGACGCATCTCGCCTACAAGCCGGAGCACGCGGTCGATCTCGACACAGGCGTGATCGTCGCCGCGCCGATCCATGAGGCCGACAAGGGCGATACGACGACGCTCGGCGACACGCTGGAGACGGCGAAGGCCAATCTCTCCGCCGTCGGCCTCGCGCCGACGCCGGACGATCCCTGCGAAATCATCGCGGACAAGGGCTATCATTCGCGCGAGGTTTTGAAGGACCTCGACGACGGCGACTGGAAGAGCCGGATCGCCGAGCCTTTGCCGGCGAAAGGCTATTTACGCTGGCGAGGCGACGAAGCGGCGCGTGACGCGGTCTACGCCAACCGCGCGCGGCTGAAATCCGGCGTCGGACGCGCCGCCATGCGCAAGCGCGGCGAACTGGTCGAACGCAGCTTCGCCCATGTGCTCGATCGCGGCGGCATGCGTCGGGCTTGGCTTCGAGGCCGCGAGAATGTCGCCAAACGATACCTGATCCACGTCGCTGGGTTCAATCTCGGCGTGCTGATGCGTGCGCTCACCGGATGCGGCACGCCGAAGGAGGCTGCGAGCGCCAAAAACGCCCTCTTGTTCGCAGTTCAGACGGATATTGCCGCGGCAATCATCATCATCGCCGAATTCGAGGGCGCGCCGGCCATCTTCACCGTCGTCGTCATGCCAGAACCCGATTGATCGAACCCCGACTTTTTCACCGCGCTGTTTGGCCAGGACCGAGCGGCAGACAGACAAGCTGGCTGGGGTCGAACCGGGTCAGATCGACGAAAGTTCCGGGCACTGGGGCGCCAAACGGATCAATCTCTTCGTAGCCCAGGCCGAAAATTGCGTTGCCCTCGGCGTCCTGTCCAGGACCGACTCCGCCGGGGACATTCGGGTTGCCGAAATAGATGCGGCGGCGATGTCCAGGGGCCAAGGCCGCGCAACCGGCAGGTAGGGGCGCTCGGGCGGCGTCTGTCGCCGCGGCTTTGAAGATGCCGTCATAAGCTCTTACGCTGCTTGCCGCGCCCTTGACGACGTGAACGGCTTCCGTGATCCGGTGGGGCGCGCCCGCCGAGAACGTCACCCGAGCCAAATTCACGGCGGGCCAGGAATCGCCGCCCGGCCCGGTCTGCACGCCCGCCGAACGCAAGGTCGCCGTCGCGCCCCTCGGGGCAACGGTCAGAACATTGTCGGCGTTTCGGTAGGCGACGTGGATTTCGACTCTCGTCGCGGACGTCAGGAAGAGATCGGTGGCGCAAACCGGCATGGACGAATAGCTCTGCGCGAGCCCATCCGTCAGCGCGCCAGGAGCGTCCACCGAAGCTGCGGAACTCGCTCCCCGCGGATGTGGCGGCGGCCCACAACGAGCCAATTTGATGCGATTGCCGCCGACTTGCATGATTTGCCCCGCTGTCGAGCCGGCGGGGAAGCTGAGCGAAACGCCGTCGATCGAGACGACTTGCACGGCCATCGGCTGCCCCGTGGCGTCGTCGACGAGTTGGAGATCGTAACTGGCGCTGCCAGATGCGTTGGTGAAACGCCACAGCTCGCCATCGCCGGAAGCGACCGGGATGGTCGGATATCGCTGGCCGTTCAGCGTGAAAAACCAGGAGCCGCCGGCGTAGGCGCCGGGATCGCCGGCGCACATGCCGTTTCCGATCGGGGTTTTGTCCGGCTGATTGGCGCAGAAACCGGGGTCTTCCTGGAACTGCGGCGCGTTGCCCGCAAGAACCTGCATGTCCTTGATGATCAAGTGGCGAATGTCTGTTTCGAGGATCGGCTTAGCGCAGTCCTCGTCGCCGCAAGCGTAGGACGCCGCCTTGCCAATGGTGATGATGCCGGAAAGGCCAGCGGACAATTGATTCAACGCGATGCCGTGCACATGCGGATGGAACCAAAAGGAACCGGCCGGATGGTTAGCCGGTATCTGAATGTCGTAATCCGCGACCCCGGTCTTCACCACGTCGCCATGGGAATGAAGCATGGCGTGGGCGCTTGCGCCGCCCGCATCGGGATCGCCATTGGCGGGATTGAAGATCGAGGTGAAGACAAAGTCGCCATAGACCGGGGTCGCCGGCGGCGCGACCTTGTTGGCGGCTGCCAGGACGATCAGTCCGTGCGTGTGCAGATTGGTGGGGTTGAGCGCCAGCAGCGCATCGTCCACGATCCGCTCGATTTGATCCGGCGGCACGGCCGGCAGCTTGTTGACGAAGCGGATTTTCAGTTTGTCGCCGGGTTGCAGCGCCAGCCGAAGGCCTCCGTATGGGCTGATTGTATTCGCGCCGGATGGACACGTCGTGCCCGACTCGGGGCGCGGACAGACCGTGTAGAACCAGCCAGTCGGGTAGAAGCCCGCGACATCAAAAGAATTCACCGTTCCTGCCTGGGCGATCATCATGATGTCGATCACGCCATTGGCGCTGGCGATGACCGGCGGCTCGCTGATAGTGGCGGCCAGACCTTGCGATCGTTCGCCAAGGAGCGCGGCTCCAAAGGAGGCGATGGCGACGCAAATCGATCGAAACATGTGTCCGTGCCGCATTTCCGTTTCCTGTTCTCCAGAGTTCGCGCAAACGTGTCGAGGCGCCGACGGCCATCCGGGCGCAACGGGTCGTTCCTTCGGCTTCGAAGGCGTCGGATATTCGGGCAGGCGGAGAAGAAGTCCGCAGGGCGAGCATCAGAATACATGCCGACGACCAGAGGTCGAGACCAGATAGTCTGCAAAAGTTCCAGTTTTACCTTCATTCTGGGAATGGCGGCCCATTTGCACGCGGCGATTTGGCCTGTCGAGCTTGGGAGATGCGAGCGCGTCTCCGAGCACACACAATTCCAAAAAGTTCAAAATCTGTTGGGTGTTGCGCTCCGGGCCCGAACGCAAAACTACTGCGCGACGACATCTCAAATTTCGGCTTGATTGGAATCGTTCTCATGTATTGCGCGTATTTGAGAACATTTCCGATGTTTAAATTGGCTAATTGACAGGTTCTAGCAACCTCAGAAATACTTATCGAAGTCATCGCATTAGTTTGGAGGCTTTCCAAAGAAGCCGTTACTGCGGCGGACGACGCTCGTCTTCACAACACCCGCGAGATCCCAGGCAAGCTTGTCAAAGCTCGCAGACCGGAGAAATCATGTTCCGTGCTCCATCATCACAAGGACGCCGCCGCTCCGTTAGGCTCACGCTTTGCACGTCAGCATCGGTGCTTTGCCTCAGCTCCGCGCCGGTCCTTGCGCAGGATGAGTCCGGCGCGAAACCGCCCGTCGGGCATTTGTCAAACGAGGAACTCGTCGACAGGCTGTTGCGCATGGAAAAGCGCATGCATGTGCTTGAGGATCGGCTCGCCGAGAAAGACGCAAAATCTCCGCGCGTGGGCAAGGCCGTCGCCGCGAACGGAAAGAAGCGGCAGGGGCCGACGAGCGGGCCGCCGCCCGAAGAAGCCGCTTTGTCGACGCCAGTGAGAGCTGCATTCGAGGAGCCTTCGACGACGGACACGATGTTTGACCGCGCTCGGCGCGGGCTCGGGTCGACCGGAAAGCCAATTCTCGGTCTTGCCGACTCGCCTGCCCCAGGGCTGACCATCGGCGCTTATGGCGAAACCAGATATGGCCGCCAGCAGAATCCCGCTGCAGGCGCAAGATGGGCATGGCAGACCACAGCGCCCGGCGTCGGCAGTTTCGTCTGGCAGAATTCCGCCCCGGGCGGAACATGGCAGAACGGCTTCGATCAGTCTCGCTTCGTGCTTTTGCCGACATATGCGATCACCGACAACATCATCTTCAACGCCGAGATCGAATTCGAACACGCGGGAAGCGCCTTCGACAACGACGACAAGCTGCACGGCTCCGCGGAGATCGAGCAGGTCTTTATAGATTTCAAATACAACAAATATTTCAATTTCCGCTCGCCGGGCATCGACCTCGTGCCGATCGGCTTCATCAATCAGCATCACGAGCCGACGCAGTTTTACAGCGTCTTGCGTCCGGAGCTTTATAACGGCCTGATCCCCTCGACGTGGAAGGCGCCGGCGATGGGCGCCTATGGACGATTGACGGACGAGCTCAGCTACCAGGTTCAGATCAGTCATTCGCTCGAGGATTATGGCGACAATTTTGCCAACAGGACCGACGCCAACACCGTTCCTCTTTTTCCGGCGACCTATGCGCCGGGCATAGACGGCCTGAGCGCCTTGCACTCCAGCCTGGCGCCGTTCGGCGACTTCCGCCAGCTCAGTAACACTTACGCCGTCGCGGGTCGCCTTGATTACCAGCCGTCCTTCATTCCGGGCCTCGCGACGAGCGTGAGCGGATATTACACGCCCAACGTCACGCCGCGCGGCGCGTATGGCGACGTAGACCTGGGCCTCCTTCTCGGCTTGGGCGCGCCGGTCGGCGTGGGTGCGCCGCTCGGCAAAACTAGCCTCGGGATGTTCGATGCGGAATTCCGCTATCGCATGCCCGATACGGGCCTCGAGCTCAGGGGCGAATATGTCCGCGTCGACATCGGCAACCCCAAGAATCTGCGGGCAAACAACGACACCGATCCGACGAACAACGTCGGCAAACGCATGGACGGCTATTCGGGCGAGGTCGCCTATCACATTCCCCTGGGGGCGTTCATGCCGAACGTCGGGTTCTTGAGCGGGAATTGGGAGGCCGTGCCCTTCTATCGCTATACGCGCGAAAATCTGCAAAGCGGCGGCTACGCCGGCACAGATCTGAACATCCCGCTCGGCGCCGGCCAGCTCCAGTATCACACCGTCGGCGTCGCGGTGTTTCCGACCCCGCAGTTGGTGCTGAAGGCGAATTACCAGAAGGTCATCAGCAAGGAGCCTTGGGGCGCTCATGGCGATTCGGTGCTAGGAGGCGTGGGCTTCTTCTTCTAAGGACGATTTTCATACACGCCGCGCGGCTTGCGCATGATGTCGGGCAACGTCGGGAATTTCCGAACTCCCGATGTTGGCCTTTGAGCGTCCGCTGTGATTATCGATGCGGACGCGGCCGAGGACGTCGAGTGACGAGGAGATGTGATGAGCGACTGGATCAAATGGGTTGCGCCGGCGGCGCTTGTCTCCACGGTGGTCGCGCCAGCGCACGCGGTGCAGTTCATGAGCCTCGCAGAGGCGCAACGATTGGCGTTCCCATCGGCGACGCAATTCATTCCGATCGCTGGCGGCGCATGTCGGGCGATGGAGGGGAATGCGAGCGTCGGATATGTCGTGTTCGATCGCGTGATCGGAAAACACCTCTATATCGACTATACGGTCGCCATCGGTCCGGATGGGCGCGTCCGCCGGGTCGAGATCCTGCAATACAGGGAGTCGTATGGCGGCGAGGTGCAGAATGGGAGCTGGCTCGCGCAATTCATCGGCAAATCGGCGGGCAGCACGCTGCAGGTCGGCAGCGACATTCGCAACATCTCGGGCGCGACCCTCTCGGCGCATCACGTGACAGAGGGCGTCAAAAGGGTGCTGGCGGCTTGTTCCGGAGGTGGCCGCTAGAATGCGCCGCGCGAGACCGTTTCTGGGCACGATCGTCGAGATCGCCGTGACCGACGCGGGCGCTGGCGCCGAACCGGCGATCGAGCAGGCGTTCGACGCCATTGCGGACGTTCATCGGCTGATGAGCTTCCACGATACTGACAGCGACGTCAGACGCCTTAATCGCGAAGCTGCGATCCGTCCGGTCTCGGTCGACGATCGAACTCTGCGCGTTTTGCAGTTCGCGCTCGATCTTAATCAGAGGTCAGGCGGCGTCTTCGACATTTCGGTGGCGCGCCATCTGCAAGCGCGAGGTTTGCTCCCGCTCCACGAGCATGACAAAACTGCTACGCCTTGCCTGCAATCGAGTTCGCGAGCAATTGAACTGACCCCTGACAGGCTCGTGCGCTTTCACGATCCCGCGACCGCAATTGATCTCGGCGGCGTCGCCAAGGGCTTCGCCGTCGATTGCGCCGCCGAGGCGTTGCAAGCCTGCGGCGTTTCCGCCGGCCTCGTGAACGCTGGCGGCGACATTTTCGCGTTCGGAAAGAAATCCTGGCCCGTCCACATCCGCGATCCTCGGGCGCCGAGCGGCTTTTTGTGTGAACTCTCGCTTTGCAACGAAGCCGTCGCCTCGAGCGCAGGCCGCTTCGATCCGTTTCACTCATCAAGCGCTCTGGGAACGGCAATCGTCGATCCTAGAACGGGGGAAAATCCTGGCGAAATCCTCGGCGCTTCGGTCCGCGCATCCTCCTGCATGGTCGCCGACGCTTTGACAAAGGTCGTGATGCTCAGAGGCGAGCGCGCGAGCGCCTCGCTAAAGTATTTCTCCGCCTCCGCCCTCTTCGTTCGAGGCGAGACGGACGTGTTGGCAACCTCTGACTGGCAGGAGTTGCGTCTTGCGGGTTAGCAACGGATTTCGCTGGATGATTTATGCAACGGTCGCGGCGCTGTTCGTCACCGGCGCCGGCTGGCTCATCGCCGATCAATTCAAGGACTCCGAAGCGGGCGAGGCGTGGCAGAGCGCGATGGCCGGCTTCCTCATGGTCCATGGCGGAGCAGCCATGGCGATGCTGCTGCTCCTTGGCGCACTCGGCCCGCTCCATGTCGCGAGGTCGTGGCGCGCTAGGAAAAACAGAGTTACGGGCGGAACCATGGCGGCGATCAACGCCTGCCTAGTGGTCACCGCCTTCGGGCTCTATTATTCCGGCTCGCCGGACTTGCGAACATGGACGAGCAATCTGCATATCGCGTTCGGCGTGGCGTTGCCGAGCCTGATGTTCGCGCACATCGCGATCGGGCGTCGAAGTCGTCGATACGCCCGGCAGCTTTCGCGCTCTGAGCTTACCCTAGAGAGGGAATGACGTGGGTTATCGATTCGCGGCCTCACTCGGGATGACTCATAGAGCATCGTCCATTCGAGAAACGTTGCGCTTGGCTTTCGCCATTCTCGGTCTGCTGGTTGGTCCGGCGGTCGCCGTCGAACGCGTTCACTACATCGCCGCCGACGAAGTCGTCTGGGATTTCGCTCCTTCCTATCCGAACAATCCCATCACCGGCGAGGCGTTCGGCAAGGAAGAATTGGAATTTCTGAGGCAATCCAAGGACCGGATCGGCAGGAAATATCTGAAAGCCGTCTATCGCGAATACACCGACGCTTCCTTCACCACGTTGAAGGCGAAAGGGGCGGCAGACGAACACCAGGGCCTGCTGGGGCCGATCATTCATGCCGAGGTCGGCGACACGATCACCGTTGTCTTTCGTAATAATACGAAGCTTCCTGTCGGCATTCATCCGCACGGCGTCTTCTATGCGAAAGCCTCGGAAGGGGCACATTACGCGATCGACGCCTCTTCTTCCGATCGCGAGAAGGGGCGCGCCATGCCCGAGACAGGAGCGCATGTGGCTCCCAAGGGCCAGTATACCTACCACTGGGAAGTCCCGGAGCGCGCCGGCCCGGGACCGTCCGATCCCAGTTCCCTCGTCTGGCTTTATCATGCGCATGATCACGAAGGGGTCGATATCTATGCGGGCCTTGTCGGCGCCATCGTCGTCACCCGGAGCGGGGCCGCCAAGCCGGACGGAACGCCCAAGGACGTCGATCGTGAGCTCGTCACGCTGTTCATGATCTTCGAGGAGAACATGAGCCCGTATCTCGACGCCAACATTCAGCGCTTCATGGGATCGCCGAAGGCAGTCAACAAAAAGGATGCCGAATTCAAAGAGAGCAACAAAAAGCACTCCATAAACGGCTTCCTCTACGGCAATCTCGATGGCCTCACCATGCGTCGTGGGGAGCGAGTCCGCTGGTATTTGATTGGATTGGGCAACGAAACCGACATTCATACCGCCCGTTGGCACGGCAATACCGCGCTGCGCAGGGGATCGCGGACAGATACGGTAGAGTTATTTCCGGCGACCACCGAGGTCGTCGACATGCGCCCGGACAATGTCGGCGCCTGGTTATTCCACTGCCATGTCACCGACCATATGGCCGGGGGCATGGTGACGCGCTATCTGGTCACCGAATAGATAGGCGTCGCCAAAGGCCCAGCCCCGTCACTATTACCTTTCCGGTGACCAGATAGCGCGTGTTAAACGGCGAGCTTCGGTGCTTCAACTAGGAGAAGGACATGACCAAGAAAGAAAAGGCAACCGAGGGCAACGAGAAGATCGTCGCGCTGCTCAACCGCATCATGGAATATGAACTGGCCGGGGTGGTGCGCTATACGCATTATTCCCTGATGGTCTTTGGCTACAATCGCCTCCCCATCATTTGCTGGCTGAAAGGACAGGCGGAGGAATCGCTCGCCCATGCGCACAAGGCGGGCGAAATGATCACCCAACTCGGTGGTCATCCGTCACTTGGCATCGGCCCGCTGCTGGAAACCCACAAACACGATATCGGCGATATCCTGCGCGAGTCGCTGGACCACGAAGCCGCTGCGTTGCAGCTTTACCGCGACCTATTCGAGGAAGTAGAGGGCGTGTCCATCATGCTGGAGGAGTATGCGCGCAGCATGATCTACACCGAAGAACTGCACCAGGGCGAAGTCAACAAGATGCTGCGCAAGCCAGGGGATGTGTCCGTTTTTTCGGCGCGGGAGCACAAATGAACCGCGCAATTCCCCTGCTCTGCCGGGGACAGTTTCAATCGCTCACACAAGCGCCCACGCTCGGTAACGCCCTCGTCCTGTCAATTCGCGAAGGTTCGGCATGAGTTCGTCAATCATCGTGGTAGTTCTACTATGTCATAAACTTTGCCGCCGAATTTTTCGTTGGCAACACGGACATCGGAACAGCCGTCGCACCAAGGCGCGCGCCAACCTGATGCGGATGCACGCGATCGACGAGGCGACGTGGCGTTCGGGTCTGATGGGCGGATCCGCGGGGTCGATAACCGTGTGATAAACGAGGCGCTTCGAGGATCGTGGTTTTGACGCCTGAGGGGGAATCAGACTCCTCTCGGAGACATTGCGTGATCGCGATGTCCTGCCGCCAGCTTGTGATGGCCGGGCGTTATCTCGCTCACTAGGGCCGAAATCCCACGACAGGTTTGTCGGTAGTCTCACCTGAGCGAGCACGCCGCATCAACGCGTTGATATTGACCCGCTGCCATTATGACGGCTCTGGCGAATTCGCCTATCGTGTCGGCCTGCCTGGCAAGAACGGCGTTGGCGGTGGCATACTTGCTATCGCACCTCGAAAAACGTCAATTGCGGTGTAATCGCCCGGACTTGACGCAAACGGCAATTCACATCTGGGACGCCTCGCGCTGGAGATGCTCGCCAAACGGATGGGCTGGTCGGTTTTTGGGGCAGAGAGTCCATGAGCACCAAGCTGAACCCGCCGCGTTGCGCCATCACGCTGGCGGCTACATTGACCGCCTCGCACGAACTTAAAGTAAACCAAAGCCCGCCGGAGTGCTGCAAGATTGCAACGCCTCCTTGGGGTTTAGGGAGCAACTACGAGTCGACCTTTCATGCCCGGATGGAAGCGGCAGGTGTAGTCGATCACACCTGGCCGCTTCAAAACCGTTTGGCCTTTGGCCCCTGGTAGGAGGTCTATGTCAAAACTCCGGTCGTCGGCGGTTGCCGTGTGGCGAAAAATATCCGAATTCCGCCACTCGACAATGCCATTCACGTGCAGCTCTGCAGGGGCAGGCCCAAACGCCAGTTTGTTGATTTCGATTACGTAAACTTGCGGCTCAGCACCATGCAAGTGGGGCATGCACGCGAGAAAGCCGAGCATCACCGCCCCACTCGCCGCCGTAAGGGATCGAACGCCCATCGAAACGCTACTTCAGCTGGCCAGCTAGATGCTCGGCGTGCTGCTGATGCTCCTTAAACAGCTTGAGGCCGGTTTCAAGAAGGCTCTTCAATTCAGCGTTCTGGACGTCGGGGATGAGCACGGTTGCAAGCGCCCCATTGACGGTTTGATGATAGGCGACCTCGTTCTGCGCGTATGCTTTGTCAAAGGCGGCTCCGCTCAGCTTCGACAATTCCGCGCGCGTCTTGGCGGCGCCGTCCGTCAGGGATTTGCTGGTGCCATTGTCTTCGGGCGTAACCTTTAGCTTTCCGACCAAAGCAAGGGCTTGCTTGTTGACTGCAGTGTGATCGCGCACCATTTCCTCGGCGAACTCCCTGACGGCTTTGTTCTGCGAAATCTTCAGCGCGAGCTCTGCAGCCGCGATGTCGAGTTGCCCTGCCGTATACGCGATATGAGCGATTTGCGGATCGGTTGGTTTGGCTGCGGGTTGAGCCATTACCCCCGACACTGCGAAGCTCATTGTGATAGCGAGCAAAAGACGCGGAATGCGAAACATGGTGGTGTCTCCTTGACATAGACTTCCCGCCCATACGGGTGATGGCACAGGAATAGATGCAGGGACGATCCAAAGGTTCCCGATAAATTTTGCGGGAACCTTTCTCCTTCCACCGCATCTAATGATCGTCGGAACGGATACCTGTTGGGCCGCAGTGAAAAAAGTCAGGCAAGAAAGCGCGGACGCCGACAAGACGGGGCTGATCGATGTCGACCTCGTCGCGCGTGACACCTTCTTGAAGGAACTGGACTCCACAACATTCGCGGAACGTCGCTACCCCAAAACGCCAGAACACATGCCGGTTTCGATCATCGCGTGAGAAGCAGGAGACTGGTCACGCCAGCAACGCGGTGCAGAAAAATGAAACCACTTGAATTCGAAGATGGCGCCATTCAAATCGATGCGACGATTGTCGCAGCTGGACTCGGGATCGAGCCAACGCTCATTCTGGAGCGCTTACGCGAAGGTAAGATCACCAGTCTGTGCGAAAGAGGAATCGACGCAGACAGCGGTCGGTATCGATTGACTTTCTTTTCCGAAAGCCGCCGCTTCAGCCTCACTGTCGATCAGAACGGGATCATAATCCGACGCTCGACTATTGATTTTGGTGAGCTGCCGCTTCCAGCCTCGGCGCACAAGCCCGGCTGATGATCGCTTTGCTATCAATTTCGGTTTCACACCCTAAAAAGTCGGTGGGGCGGCCCCGCTGACGAAGTCGGCTTCGTGCAATCCAATATACCGATATGAATGTTGAGGCTCCCTTCTGGCGAACCCCCGAGCGCGATAGCTCCGGCGTCGCGCCGGAAGCGTTCGATTTTGTAGTCCGCGCGGCCCTGGTTCGGCGATGCGACAGATGCTGCGCCGACTTCGGCACTCGATGTCTCCTCGGCATGGTGATGCGACGCCGGCACCTGAACGTCGCAACGAATCGGCGCTGCAGTGAATTTCTTCGTCTTTCCCGCCGCCGGGTCGGCGCCGTCATCAGCGAGGCTAGGCGCCATCCTCGGAGCAAAAATTATGGGCAATTGAGAGCTACGTCGGAGGCTTACACCGAATTGCCCTGCGCCGCGACTTCTTGGACGTCTTTTTCGTCGACGCCGAGTTGGCGCAACTGACCGACATTGAGCAACACACGATTGCGCAACGCTTCGCATCGCGCCCCACCAAACGGGAACACGTCGGTAAGGGCACCCGAAAAGCTCTTCGCGAGCTCCCGCTGCATGAGCGCGCGTGCGCGGTGCAGTCTTGTTTTGACAGTTGCTTCTGGAATCCCAAGCTGCTCCGCGACTTCCGCGCCGGACAATTCTTCAACGCTGCGCAAGACGAAAACCGTGCGAAAGTCGGGTGGGAGCGTGTCGATTGCCAGTTCGAGCAAATTCCGCACCTGAGTTCTCGACATCGAGCTTTCCGGATCGCTCCCACAGTTGGGAAACATGATGACGCTCGACATTTGCTCCTCGCTTGTCTCATCGAGTTCTATGGTGGCCTTGGCGCGCCGCTTTCGCCCCAAAACTTCGTTCATGAGAATGCGAAGCAACCAGGTGGAGAGCGCCGACTCTTTGCGGAAATCAGGAAGATGGGCATAAGCTCGCATCCAGGTTTCCTGCACAATATCCTCAGCCTCGACGCTATCGCCCGACATAGCCCTCGCTGCTCGGTAGAGCTTGCGGTTGTAGCGTGGCAGGAGCGCGGCAAATGCTGCCGCCTCCCCTCCGACCACTAGGTCGATGAGCTCAACGTCGGTCAGTTGCGCCAACTCAGCGTCTACAAATCTCGCTTCGGCGCTTCTTCTCATTTCAGACTCTCCGCCCATCAACTCCGCATTGGTTAGATGCGGCATCCCGAGAAAGGTTCCGGCAAAATTGTCGGGAACCTTTGAGCTTTTTCAGCATCTATTGTCACGTTATCGCTCTGCAAGGGAAACCGGCAACAAGGAAGCCCGAAAATGTCCAGTCTTTATGAACGCCTCGGCGGCGAGAAAGCCGTCAATGCCGCGGTCGAACTCTTCTATCGCCGCGTTCTCGCTGATGGCCGCATCGCGCGCTTTTTCGACGGCGTTGATATGGAAGACCAGATCGCCAAGCAGAAATCCTTTTTGACCATGGCCTTCGGCGGCCCCAACAAATACTCCGGCCTCGACATGCGCAACGCCCACAAACGACTGGTCGCAAAGGGGCTCAACGACTCGCATGTCGACGCGGTGATCGAAGACCTCAGCCGGACCCTTCGCCAACTTGGCGTCGCCGAAAAGGAAGTTCAGGAAGTCGCCGCGCTCGCCAATTCGGTGCGCGACGACGTCCTCGGGCGCTGACGACCTTGTCGTTGCTGACTTACGAAGATCGCCCGGTGGACATCGCGCCGGGCGAGACCGTTCTGGAG
The DNA here is from genome assembly GCF_004802635.2 of Methylocystis heyeri. Classification (NCBI taxonomy): domain Bacteria; kingdom Pseudomonadati; phylum Pseudomonadota; class Alphaproteobacteria; order Hyphomicrobiales; family Methylocystaceae; genus Methylocystis; species Methylocystis heyeri. The sequence goes on along the minus strand of NZ_CP046053.1, from coordinate 8,441 downwards.
GCGTTGCTGCGTGCCGGGATCGACGCCCCAAGCTCCTGCCGCACCGGCAATTGCCAGACATGCATGCATCGCGTCGTTGCCGGAACTCCGCCGGAGGATTCGCAAAGCGGCCTCACCGAGGCGCAGAAGGCGATTGGTTTATTCTTGCCCTGCATATGCAAGCCGAAAGCCCCACTGACCATCGTGTCGCGAGACGACGCCGGCGCCAGCATCGACGCGGTGGTGCATTCGATCGAGCGAGTCTCGCACGACATCGTGCGACTGCGGGTCGAGGCGGAGAAATTCGAATATCGACCGGGGCAGTTCCTGGAATTGATCGCGGGCGCCGACCTCAAGCGCCATTACTCGCTTGCGAGCCACCCGGAAGACGACCCATACCTCGAAATGCACATCCGGCTGCATGAGAACGGACGGATGAGCCGTCGCCTGACGGAAGCTCTTGAGCCCGGCCATCGACTGCATGTCGCAGGCCCCTCGGGGACCTGTTTCTACGAAGGCGTCGACGCCGAGCAACCGCTGGTCCTGATCGGCGCCGGCACCGGCCTCGCGCCGCTCTATGGCGTGCTGCGCGACGCGTTGAAGCGCGGCCATCGCGGGCCGATCCGGCTCTATCACGGCGCACGCGACAGCCGAGGCCTGTATCTGCGCGACGAACTCGAAGTTCTTGCCGCCGCGCGCGACAATCTCGTCTATCGCCCCTGCGCCCTCGATCTGAATGCACCGCTGGGCGGCGACGTCGCGGCGCTGGCGCTCGACGCCGAGACGGAGTTCGAACATTCGGCTTTCTTTCTTTGCGGGGGTGTGAATCTGGTGAACCGACTCAAGCACGAACTCTTCATGCGCGGCGCGAGCCTCAGATCGATCCGCTTCGACGCCTTCATCCCGGCCGGCTGAAGGAATGGGGCGATGGGTGTCCAGACCCTTTAAAGAACGGCCCAAGCGCGATATCGACCCCGACCCGTGATTTCGCGCAGCCCGAGATCAACCACGAGATCCTGTGCCGCGCGCGGCGTGACTGATAGCTCATTCGCGATCATTCCAGCCGATACGGCTGGTCGGGACATAACGAACTCAATCAGTCTCGGCAGTTTCGAAGTCGAACGGCGGGCAATGAGCTTTCGTTCGAGTTGGCGACGCGCGAGAGCCCAGCGATCGTGATCCCGCAAACCGCCTTCGGCGGCGGCCGCGATGGCTTCGATAAGGGAAACAAGCCGCCGCTCCCGGTTCGAGGCGCGACGCTTTTCACGTGGAATTGCGCGAAGTCCGCTGTTCAAGCAAAGTAAATGCGCGCGCGTTTTCCTGCGGTCGCGCAGCAACGCGGCCGTAAAAATCTGGCCGAGCCAGGCGGCATGCTGCAAGGGTTCGATGCTCTCCCATGCGTCGAGCACGATCGCGGCGGCAAGGACGGGAGGAAAATCCGCCGTTGTCTCGACGGCGGCGCTCCATTCGGCTAGCCGCTCGTCTTCGTCCCAATCGGCGTCGTAGACGAGCGAATCCCGCTTGAGTGGGCTTCCTCCTGCGCCCGCGAGCAAACGTTCGCTGCTCGCAAGGGCAGTGTCGATCGAGGCCAATTCCTCAGCCAAAGCGTCCTGATTCTCCGTCGCGTCCCAGTCGGCAACGCCAAGGTCCTCTTCCTCATCATTGCCCCTTCGAAGCAGACTTTCCCTGCCCTGCCCGATGGTCCGGACACCGCGAGAGCGGCCGCGAAGAGTCTCCAACCCGATAGGAGACAAAGCCAATCCGGGCTCCGTTTCGGCAACGCGCCGCCGAGCCCGCAAGATCGCATGGGCGCGGGTGACTTCGTGGGTCGGCGCACGAACGTCCATATGCGCATCGTGGAGCACGAGGTCCTCGGTATGGACCAATTCGCCAGCGAGCCACAGACTGTCAGCCGCATCCGAAAAATGTGTTCTCTCGATCCAGCCGTCTCTGATCGGGCTCCTAGCCAAACGCTCGTCGAGGCGAGCCACTGCGTCCTCCGCGGTCGCGAGAGGGCCGACGAGAAGCGTCCAAGGGAACGGATCGGGGAGCTGGAAGTCTGTCATAATCATCTGATTCTGATGCTATCATGATGCGTTAAAGAAGCTATCATAGCTTTCACTTCTGTCATAGGTCGAGCTCAAAATCTCTCAATTTCGAAGTGAATTTAGCGCGCCGGCGGCCCGCCACACCAAAAAGAAGATGAAAATCAATGGTCTACGGCAGTCAGCCAGGCCCAGAAGGCCGGCCTGAGCCGCCGGGAGAGGCTTGTGCGGGCTCTCCCAGAGGGCGCGGAAAGCCTCAAAAAGATATCCTTTTAGGGCTTTGGCAGCTTATGCAAACGACCGTTTTGTAATAATAATCGATTTTGGAAATCATGTTGCAAAAGCACGGTGTTTTGCTACACTCTCCTTGAGGTAGCAACAAAACCCATGATTCACGCCCAAAACCATAGAGAACGCGCGCTCGCCGTCGCACGCGACCGGGGGATTGCGCGTTCTCGGGACTTCGAGAAAGCCGGGATTCCGCGCATCTATCTCCAGCGCCTCCGCGACGAGGGCCTTCTCACACAACCCGGCCGAGGGCTCTATGCGCTCGCCAACGGCGAAATTGGCGCGCATCACAGCCTCGCCGAGGCGGCGAAAGCTGTCCCGGCCGGGGTAATCGGTCTTGTGTCGGCTCTCCAGTTTCATGGACTCACCACGCAGCTCTCGCCCCAAGTATGGCTCCTCATCCCTCCCAAGGGTTGGGTTCCGCGCAAGCCGCCCGTCTCGCTGAAGATCGTGCGGGCGGGCGACCAATCGCTCAACGCTGGCGTCGAGCATAAGCTCATCGACAAGGTTCTGGTTCCGATCACCTCGCCCGCAAAAACGATCGCCGATTGTTTCAAGTATCGGCGGCAGGTCGGGCTCGACGTCGCCATCGAGGCGCTTCGCGAATGTCTGTCGAAAAAATGCGCGCCCCGCGACGAGATATGGCGTTACGCCGCGATAGACCGGGTTCAGAACGTCATGCGGCCCTACCTCGAGGCGCTCTCGTGACGCGTGGACCGCAAAAGAACCTTGGCGCCTCCGTGCGGGATCGGCTGACGCAGCGCGCTCGCGCGGCGGGAGAAAATGTCCAGCTCATTCTGACTCGTTACTCGATCGAGCGCCTGCTCTATCGCCTGAGCGTCTCGGCGCACAGCGACAAATTTGTCCTGAAAGGCGCCATGCTTTTCAGCCTCTGGTCGCCGACGCCTTATCGCGCGACGGGCGATCTCGACCTTTTGGGAATAGGCGATCCTGCCGCGACGACTTTGATCGCCGCGTTTCGAGACGTTCTGCAGGTCGACGCGGCTGACGACGGCGTGACTTTCGTGCCGGAAACCCTGCGGGCAGAGCCCACGCGTCCGCAGGATGAATATGCTGGCGTGAGAGTCTTGTTCGACGCCATGATCGCCGGCGCGTGTCTTCCAATCCAGGTCGATGTCGGGTTCGGCGACGCCGTCACACCTGCCCCGCGGCAGATCGAATATCCGTCGCTTCTGGGAATGCCGACGGCGAAGTTGAAAGCCTATCCTCCCGAAACAGTCGTCGCCGAAAAGCTCGAGGCGTTGGTCTCGCTCGGCGTCGCCAACAGCCGCATGAAGGATTTCTTCGATCTCTGGGCGATCAGTCGAACTTTCGCCTTCGAGGGACCCGTGCTGGTGCAGGCGATAAAGGCGACATTCGAACGGCGAGCGACTGCCCTGCCCATGCAGACGCCATTCGGCCTTTCGGAAGCTTTCGCCGCAGATCCTGCCAAACAAGCTCAGTGGCTCGCCTTTTTGCGTCGGACTGAAATCGCGCTGGCTCCCGAACCGCTCTCCGAGCTCATTCCGGAGATCAGCGCGTTTCTCATGCCAGTTTTGCGGGCGGCGGGTTCGGCGCAATCGCCGCCTGGCCATTGGCCGAGCAGCGGCCCATGGCGGGATTGAACCATGTCCCTGATTGGCTACGCGCGCGTTTCAACCGAGGACCAGGCGACCGACGCCCAGGTCGATGCGCTGAAGGCCGCCGGCTGCGCGGAGATTTTTCGCGAGCATATGTCCGGCGCCAAGGCGTCGCGGCCGGAGCTGGCCAAGGCCCTGGCCCGCGTGCGCCGCGGCGACGTGTTGGTGGTGGCCAGACTCGACCGGCTAGCGCGCTCCTTGTCGCACCTTCTTTCGGTGATCGCCGAGCTCGACGCCAAGGGCGCGCATTTCAAATCGCTCGCCGACCCGATCGACACGACGACGCCGCAAGGACGCTTCGCATTGCAGGTGCTCGGCGCCGTCGCGGAACTCGAACGCGCGCTGATCCAGGAGCGCACCAAGGACGGGCTTCGCGCCGCGAAGAAACGCGGTCGCGTCGGCGGCAATCCCAAACTGCGCGCCGGCGATCGCGACGCTATCCAGCGCATTGTCGACGAGAAAGCCCAAGCCTATTTCGAACGGGTCAACCGAACCGCCGAACACTGGCTGCCGATCGTCAAAGAAATGCGCCCCGATCACCGCTGGCAGGACGTCGTGCGCGTGCTCAACGCCAAGCGCGATCGATCGAATGGCACTCCCTTGCCCCTCTGGAACGTCGAGCGGTTGAAACGCGCGGTCAAACGCTTCGTCGCCGAGGGCCTCGCCGATCCCGCGCTGCTGCAACCAGCCAGCCGCAAGTTCAGCAGCGAACGGCTGGTGACGCTCGTCGTCGGCGTCAAGCGCGCCAATCCAGAGCTGACCCTGGCGCAAATCGGCGCGCAGCTCGAGGCCATGTATGAGCGCACGCCGCGCGGCGGAACCCGCTGGTCCCCTTCCTCGGTCAAAAGCCTGCTCGATCGCGCCGAAAAACTCGGGCTGTTCGGCGCCGAAACGCCTTGAGCGGAATCGTCGCCACAGGTCGTGCGAAAAACTCCGCGGCCCATCATCCCGCCCTCTTGCGTTCGCGCGCCGCTTTTGCCGCCTTGCCGCGCAACAACGCCATCAGCACGGGCCCCAGCGAAAACTCCCCTGCCCTCGCCTTTGCGGTCAAAACGCGCAGATACCCGCCGGCGGATTTGATTTCCTCCCCGCGCTGCAGGATCGCGGCGATGACGATCGACGTGTCGTGCTCGCCCAAAACTTCGAGCGCCTGCGCCCAGGCGTCCGGCGAAACGCCGATCGCCTTTCGAACCACCGCGGCGGTCGTCGCCAGATCCCGCCAGCAGAAAATTCCGCCCGAAGCGAAATCCAGGATATCGGGACAGGCCTCCAGCACCATCCCGAGCGGATAGGTCCGCACAGCCCCGGGCTTTTGTTCGGGGTTTGGCGCCGCTGCTCCCAAGATTTCGAGGTCTGGCGCCGATGGAGCCCCGGGTTTCTGGTCGTCGAGATCGGACGGTTCGCCCCTGCCTTCTTGAAGGCGAGGTTCAAGCTCAAATATATTTGTAGTTTGATTCTGTATGTGGCGCTCACTTTGGGACTCATTGCCGCTCATATTTTGGGGGTTTACGTGATTCTCCAGTAGCTTACGGATTTCGGCGGCAAGCGCGCTCAATTCGCCCGCCAAAGCCTCCAGATCGGAGCGCAAAAGATTGCGCGCGTAGCGTCCGGAGAGGGTCGCATAGCGCAGGTGAAAGCCTTCCCAGTCGCCTGGAACGCCCTCCTCTATCCCGGTCGCGATCATCTTGGCGATGTCGCGCCGCGTCAGCGTGATCTTTTCGCGCAACAGCGCCGTCGCCCGGTTCTCGGCGCGCACCTCCTCGGCGAGGTTTTCGATTTCGGCGGCGCGCGCGACGAGCGGCATGAGGTCGAAACCGAAGGCGTCCTCGATCGCGCCCCCCTGCCCCCTCCTCGCGAAGCGTTTGCCGTTCGGAGAATCGCGCCGGATGATCAGCCCCGCATCGACGAGGCAGGCGAGATGCCGCCGCAGCGTCGCCGCCGCCATGCCATGGGCGCGGATCGAGAGTTCCTTGTTGGAGGGAAACACGACGATGCCCACGCCGGACGAATCAGTTTCGCTCGACTTGGTTTCGCTTGCCGGCAAAGTCAGCGCCGTCTCCTGATGGAACGAGAGCAGCGCGTGCAGCACCGACAGCGCGCGATCAGTGACGCCGAGCGCCTCCTTAGCTTCGGTGAGCGCTCGAAACAGCCGCCACTTGTGCACGACGGTTTCGGATGCGCCGGGTCTTGCCGCGAAATTCTGGGTCGCCGCCTGGCTTGCCACCATGGCGAGCGACAGCGGCCGCCGCCCAAAGGGCGTCGTTGGTTGTGTTTGCATGATCCTTTGCCTCGATCAGGCAAAAGAAATCTGGTCGCCGAAACGACGCCGACTCTTGACAGCGATTCGCGGAAGTGATTCTCTTAAGGTGCGAACTTTGGAGAGGCTTCCGGGCGGAAACGTTTCGGGGGCCTTTTCTTTTGCGTGGCTGCTCCTGTTTAGACTGAGTGGATACGCGTTACGAATTGCGGTCCCGAACGCGAGGTTGACCTCGCCTTCCGAGATTTAACAGTCCTTCCCTCCGGCTGACTCCCTCGGAGCTTCCAAAGAACGCTCATAGGCTGCAAGGAGCGAGTCGAGTTCACGAAGAACAAAGTCGCCAAACGCTGGCGCGACTTTCTCATCGAACGCCACGACGAGTCGTTCGGAGCCGCGCTGAACGCGCGCGACCTTACGACCATCCTTGGCGATCCAAATCTCTGGGGTTTTCCCCCTCTCGGCAGGCGATCGCAAAGCCTCTAAAACTTTGGAGAAACGTTGATCGGTAGCCAGCATCAGAAAATCCGCTTGCCGCACCAGCGTTTCCAAGGCGCGAGTCGCATTCGCATCGCGAAGCCTCTCCGCCAATTCCGCCCAACGCGCCCTGCCCGCTTTCGGAGCGGGACCGATCGCAAGCGCAATCCTCTCAGGGATCGCGCGCGCCATGGCGATATACCGGCTCACGTCGGCCTTATCGCATGAGAGCGCGGAGATGATGATCGCCCGCTCGAAACCACGATCTTCAAGTCGCTGGGCGAAAAGCGCCCGCTCGATGAAGGAAAGATCGCGACGTTCTAAATTCTCTTTGCCTTGAGCGACGACGAGATCGGCGTCGCTGAGAGCCCTTACGATGGCCTTGACCTTTATCTTCAGCCGGGACGCAGCGCGCAAACGCCGATGCCCATACGCGGCCTGATAACGATCTGCCTCGGTCGGATGCGGGCGGACGAGGATCGGCACCTGCTGTCCACTCTCTGCGATGCTCGCAACCAGAGCGTCAAACGTTGGATCGACATCAATCGTCAAGCGATCGGAAACAAGAGATTCGTCGATGGCGGCCGGATCCAGGTCCAGCACCAAGTCGCCTGCGGCGATCTGATCTTGAAGGCGTGCGACGGTCTTGGCGTTTTCGGTCAACTGAGCGAGCGAGGCGCCCATTGCCGAAATGGCGCCCGTTCGCACGCGATCGATGCGTTCGACTGGAGGCGGCGCGTTGGGAGCTCCCAACCGGCCTTTGAACAGCGCGTCTACGGTGTCCTTTCTGCTCATGTTCAGCTCCGGCCCCAGGCTGCTCGCATCAGTTGCTCGATTTCGCCATTGACCGCATCGAGAGCCTCCAATGCGCGGTCGTAAGTGGAGCGCGTCAGGCTTTCGCGGCCTATTTCGTACAGGGTTTGCTTGGTCAGTCCCGCATCCGAAATCGCTGCCGATTTGACCATCGGGCTGGTCATGACGTGATCGCCGAACAAATTGCGCAAGAGCGCCACCACCTTCGTTTGCGGCGCATCTTGCGGCTCGTATCGCGTGACGAGGTAGCGAAAAAAGTCGTAGTCGAGTCGGCCACCTGCCTCACGAACCACCGAAAGCAGATCGTGAGTCATCAGAAGAAACTGGCTCATCGACGCAACGTCGAGCATTTGGGGGTGAATCGTCACGAGGACGCTCGTAGCGGCGCACAACGCGCTCAAAGTGAGATACCCAAGCTGCGGGGGGCAATCCATGACCACCACGTCGTAACGATCGGACACGTCGTCGAGCGCTCGGGCAATCCTCGAAAAGAACATTTGATCGGGCTGCTGCGCCCTCGAGAGAAGGGCTTGCGGCGTATCGTGCTCGAATTCCATGAGCTCGAGATTGCCCGGAACGAGATCGAGTCCGTCAAAGTAAGTTGGTTTTACGACCTCGCCGAGCGAACGGGCTTCGCTGTCGTAGCGAATGGCGGCGTAAAGCGTTTCGTTGGCGCGAACGTCCACTTCGGGCATGATTCCGAAGAGAGCCGAGAGGCTCGCTTGAGGATCCAAATCCACCGCAAGAACCCGGTAGCCGTGCAGCGCCAAATATTGCGCGAGATGGGCGGACGTCGTCGTCTTCCCCGAGCCCCCTTTGAAATTTGTGACGGCGATGACTTGCAGGTGCTCGCTGGCCGCCCGTACGGGAAGGTAGGCTCGACCTTCGTTTCGTACCCTGCTTCCCTCCGCCAACAACTTTCGAAGGGCGTTGAGCTGCGCCAAC